>JAZSII010000072.1:0-15694 GCA_045533725.1 Acetatifactor sp.
CTCAAAAAATCTGCAACCTCCTCTTGTGTATAAGTTTTCATCATACGATACTTTTTCAAATCTTCCCCTAAACGTAGCATATTGTCCTCCTTGTAAGCGATTCTGTTAAAATCATTCTTCATCCACTATCAAAAAACACTCCCAAGTGTCCACTTGGAAGTGCCTATTTACCTTTTTATTTCGTTGTCATAACTATCTTGTTTGTCTTTCCTATCGCCTGTCCCAGTTTAACAGGAACCTCTTCATGTGTTTTACTGTATAAGTTGCGTTTCAAGCGAATGGCATCCTTTTGCAAGAATAAAATGATGGTCGAACCGCCGAATTCAAAGTATCCCTTTTCCTCACCGGCCTTTACATCGCCTCTTATCATAGGTCCCTTATGATTGGATATTTTGCCTACCATAAGTGCTCCCACTTCCATCTGCACAACCGTTCCAAACTCTTCCGTCTCAATCACCTGATACTCTCTGCTGTTTCTCACAAAGACGGGAAACGTACGCAGAGCTATTGGTCTTACACAGTGAAGTTCTCCTTCAATTCTCTTTGAACCGTGAATGTGACCATCCGCCGGATAACTGTATCTATGATAGTGTGTCGGTGTTAATCTGAAAATCAACGCCACACCATCTTCAAACCTTCTGGCCAGCTCGCCGTTTTGCAACAAATCATTCATGGAATATCTGCTTCCCTTAATCGCAAAAGTAGTATCCTTTTTAATTTTAAGGGGAGTTAAGAAACCATCACAGGGACTTATCAATGTACCATAAGGCACATCAACCGCTTCCGTTTCCTGCTTTCTCGTAAAAAAATCATTAAAAGAAGTAAAGCCGCCTTCCGGAACAATCACCTTGTCCATATTAATATCATTCTTCTTGATAAAGTGCGGTATATACTTTGCAGATAGCTTTGAGGACAAAACTTTTCCGCCCACCTTGGATACCCAAGGATGCACTAACACCTTCAAAACCATTCTTCCCACACAGGTTCCGTATAAAAATCTTAATGTTAACGTATCTTTCATACCATATCCCATCCCATAAAGAGAACCATTCCGATTGCTTCAATAATACCTAAAATCAGAAGACATATTTTCCCAATAAAGCCCGGCTTTTTAATCTGAATAGGTGAAAGAAAACCTGTTCCTAATATCACACAAAGAATCAAAAAGCATACGCTATTTTTTATTAACCTGTAATCATACACCATATAAACGAGGGGCAAAATAACTGCTACGGTGGTTACCGGAACACCCAAATAACTCTTACGCTTTTCAGTGGTCTGATTCTGACGTTCTTCTTCCAAAACATTGAAATATGCCAAACGAATCAGTGCACATAAAGCAAATAATGCGGAAATAATTGTTGCAGCCATTGTCTTCTCGCAAACCATATAAACGAAAACGCCGGGCAGTACACCGAAACTAATTAAATCACTCAAAGAATCAATTTGAATACCAAATTTCTTTTCGCTTGGTGTTCTGTCTTTCGTTGCCGCTACTGCTCCATCAAACATATCGCAAACCCCTGACAACAAGAGACAGAATATTGCCTCCCAAAAGCGCATATTGATTGCACATAATACACCGCTGAATGCTGATAACATTCCGCAATATGTAAGAATTACCGTATAATCATAATAACCAAGTGCCTTTTTTTTCATTTTCTCTTCTCCCTTTAAAAAAATCCAAATGCCAGACTATATCCTAAAATACACCACGGTTTCCCCAGGATAATAATCCATATAAATTTTTTACTGTCCATTTTTATCAAACCGGAAAAATAACAAAAGAAATCATCCGGAAACAACGGTAACAAAGTTGCTATGAAAAGAAACCATGCATATGATTTACTTTTCTCTATTCTTGCCGTCCACTCCCGGCATTGTTTCTCCGGAAACATAGAAAGCACAATATCCATTCCATATCTCCTGCCTACATAATAGGCTATAATAGAACCTGTACATATACCTATATAATTACAAAGAAATCCTGTAACCCAACCAAATGCCAGCGCACCACCGACACAGCCCAAATATCCCGGTAACACCGGTACAGCCACTTGAAACGCCTGAAACGCTCCCAACACCAATGGGCCTGCTACACCAAATTGTTTCATATAATTCTGAAAGTCATCTACTGAAGATATCTTCTGGTTCAGTAATTCCTTTACAAGCAGAACACAGATCACAATGCATACCAAAATGATCCCTATTCGAATTTTTTTACTCACAGCTGCAGCCCCTTCTAAAAAGCTTATTGTTAACCCTCATCATACACTTCTTATACCCCGAAACAAATCTGCTCTTTACAACAAACCAATAGCATGCCTCTGCCAATGCAACACCTACCACAGCATCAATAATCACATGCTGCTTTGTTGTAAGCGTTGAAATACAAACACTTAAGGCAAAAACAATGGAGAAAATCTTATACCACTTGGGTATTCTTGCGTTCCCCCTTACTGCAATATAGCCAAACCAGCTGGTCAGACAATGAATGGATGGTAACAGATTGTCTGCAGCATCCGCACTGTATAACAACAGCATTATATCATTCCAAAAAGCTCCGCCCTCTATAACAGGACGCACATTTGTTGTTGGGAATACCAAAAAAACAATCATGCATACTATCTTTGCCAGAAAATCCGCACTTAAGAATCTAAACGCAATATCCTTTTCCTGCCGGCTTCCCAAGATATAGTTGAATACCCAAAACAGGTAACATCCGAAATAAATAATAACGGTCCATGGAATTAACGGAATCCGCTCTTCAAAGCTGTTTGTCAAATCATGATGAAACCAATGACTCGTAAAAATGCGTGTCCCAAAATATGCCACAGTATTACAGGTAACTGTTAGCACAAGCGGAATCCACATATATTGGGGGACAATCCCCTTATTTTCTTTCATAAATATCTCCTCAAAATACAAACTTCTATCTCTATTCACCTTATACAAGTATCTTCTATATTGTATGAAACCCTATTTCGGTTTTTGCACTTTATTTCAGAGTTCCTGTTTTATAAAACTCATATAAAAGATGAAATTTTAAAGCATTTTCTTCCGGTAGCAACTCATAGTAACCATCCTTGGTTGAAAATACCACTGCATGTCTTCCGTGCATTGCCATATCTAAAATCTCGCACGCCGGTACATTAAACTCACCGCACACAAGCTTTTCTTTCGAAAGCGAAACCGGACCTTCTGCCAGAACAATCTCCTCTCCCTTTGTCACGTTCTTCAAAATACCACTTGAAGAAGTAAAGGATAAGGTACCATCTGATGCCCGATTCATTATTTCTCTTTTTTGCCAGGCATAAAGCTCTTTGACTGTTTTATGTTCTATTCCTTCCAGCATAGCATAAGGATTGTAGCGGAAGGTCATGTCACACTGCGTACAATTCACCATATCCTTTTCAGAAGTTATGGAATCCATTGCACCACACTTAGGGCAAATAAACAGCAAATTTTCCATACGCACTGCAGGTTGTTTTCCCTTATATTTTGCCGGTTCTGCCAATTGTCTTTCATAAGCATCTTCATGCAAATCCTTGGCAATCACGTCATTTATTTCCGCAACGCTCATGGCAGCCACTTGCTCTTTGGTGTATATATTTACGATATTACCGGATATACGACCTTTTCTTGTGCCGCCTTCACTCCAGTTAGGACTCACGAAATAGCCGCCTTCTATTCTGTATGTAATCAAAGCACACTTCGCAGTTTTAATTACCTTCCCTGTCGCAGGCTGAATATGTGCAGTTACACCGTCCCAGCTTCTGGCTCCTTCCGCAAACATGCAAACGCTTTTTCCTTCTTTTACCTTACGGACCATTTCCATTACCGTGGAAGCAGCCGTAGTACCCTTATACCGGATAATTGGTGCAAAGCAATGCTTTAAAAGTCTTGATGCCAAGCCCCATCTGGTAATATGCTCACTAGCCACGAAATACATTTGTTTTCGAAAACTCAGTCCTACAAATATTGGATCATAGTCTGTTACATGATTGGATAACACGATATAGTTTTCCGGCAAGTCCTTTGTTTTTGGCTTTTTATACTTATATCCAAATTTTATCTTGATATATAGTTCAACCGGCAAGTGAAGCAATCTCCAGTAAAAACGATGCATTCCATATGAAGCCATTTCGTAGTCACCCACTTCCCCTATTATAATACATATATATTACCTAACTTGTCGTAATCTGTCAAGATTTAAGGCAGAAGACTATGGTCCTCTGCCTTCATAATTCACTATTCAATCACCCTGCGTACGGATATTACTGTTCGATAAGTTGCCTTGCTTACTTTGATACCACCCTTTGGATAAGGCTTGCTGTTACTTGCATGTACAATATAGCCTCCGCCGATATAGAGTCCTACATGCCCACTATAGCAAACAATATCACCGGGCTGTGCATTCTCCAAAGACACTTCTTTACCTATGGTTCTCTGGGAAGATGAGCTTCTTGGTATTGTATATCCAAAGTGCTGATATATTCTGTATGTGAATCCCGAGCAATCAGTACCTTCTGTCAAACTGCTTCCGCCGTATACATATTTATTTCCAATATACTGGCATCCGAACTTAGCCATCTGTTTGCCCAACTCACTTCCCGTGGCTGCATCAATCAATCCGTTGTAATCCGAATCGTAATCGCCTTTCATAGCATCTTCCTGTGCTTTTCTGCGCGCCTCTTCCTCTTTTAGCTTCTCCAGTACCTGCTGCTCCTTCTTCAATTGTGTACGGGCCACCTGCGCCTTACTTTCCGCCTGAGCTATGAGGTCATCATAATTATCTGCCTTTTCCTGCAATTCGGCTTTCAGAGTATCACAATATGCCCGCTGTTCTTCCAAAACTGCTTTGTCCGACTCCAGTCCTGCTTTTTCTTCCTCCAACTGTTCCCACATGCTTTGAACATTGCTCTTGGCCTGCTCATACTGCTGCAACATCTTAGCGTCGTAATCATATACACTTTCCGCGTATGTGGCACGATTCAGAAAATCCGCAACACTACTGCTTTCCAAAATCTTTATCAGCGCATACTTTGTCCCACCCTTTTCGTAACTGAGCTTAATTCTCTGCGCCATAGCAGTTTCCTGCTCCTTTAAATCTTCTTTAGCATTTTGATATTCCACCTGCTTCGAGGCAATTGCCTTCTGCTTATAGATGATTTCACTTTCCAACAGATCAATTTCCGCCAGGACATTAATGATTTCAGCATTCAAATCATCAATTTGCTCATACAAAAGCTCCTGTTCTCCTATCATGGAGTCCACTTCGCCTTCCAGACCTTCAATAATCTCTTCTATTTCAGCAATCTCTTCCTCCTGCTCCTGTATTGTTGTGGCATAAACAGGCATACCATTTCCCCAAACAGGTCCAACAAATGCAACGGTCAAAGTAGATATCAATATGAAATTAAGTGTTTTTAATCCAACTTTTCTCATGATAATATCATACCATATTTATGTCAAAAAGAACAGTCCTCAGATTCTTAATTTTTATGAAAAAAAGCACTGTACCAGGAGTATCTTCTCCATAGTACAGTGCTCTTCCACACTCTCAAATCTTATAATTCACAGTTATTTACTGTTCTGGGGAAAGGCAATACGTCACGAATATTGCTCATGCCGGTTAAGTACATTACGCATCTTTCAAAGCCCAGACCAAAACCTGCATGGCGTACTGAACCATATTTACGTAAATCCAAATAGAATCCGTAATCTTCTTTGTTCAATCCCAGCTCATCCATTCTCTGCTCCAAAAGCTCCAGCTTATCTTCACGCTGACTTCCGCCAATGATTTCTCCGATACCGGGTACCAGACAGTCCATAGCCGCTACTGTCTTGCCATCCTCATTCAGCTTCATGTAAAATGCCTTGATTTCCTTCGGATAATCGGTTACAAATACAGGACGCTTAAATTCCTGCTCTGTCAGGAATCTTTCATGCTCGGTCTGTAAATCGCAACCCCAGAATACCTTATAATCAAATTCATCATTGTGTTTTTCCAGAATTTCAATGGCTTCTGTATAGGTCACATGACCAAAATCAGAATTTACCACATGATTTAATCTCTCAATTAATCCCTTATCCACGAACTGGTTGAAGAAATTCATTTCTTCCGGAGCGTTCTCCAGAACATAACGAATCACATGCTTCAGCATACTCTCTGCCAGAATCATATCATCCTTCAAATCAGCAAATGCCATCTCGGGCTCAATCATCCAAAACTCTGCCGCATGACGGGTAGTGTTAGAATTTTCCGCACGGAAGGTGGGACCGAAGGTATATACATTCTTGAATGCGAATGCATATGTTTCTACGTTCAACTGTCCGCTTACTGTCAGGTTGGTAGGCTTATTAAAGAAATCCTTAGAAAAATCTACTTTGCCATCCTCTGTCATAGGAAGGTTGTTCAAATCCATGGTAGTTACCTGGAACATTTCACCTGCGCCTTCACAGTCGCTTCCTGTAATAATCGGTGTATGAACGTATACAAATCCTCTATCCATGAAAAAGGTATGGATTGCATATGCAATCAATGAACGTACACGAAATACTGCCTGGAAAGTATTGGTTCTGGGACGTAAATGAGAAATGGTTCTCAAATACTCAAAGCTGTGACGCTTCTTCTGCAAAGGATACTCTGCATTGGAAGGACCCTCTACAAATACTTCCTCTGCCTGCATTTCAAACGGCTGCTTTGCCTGTGGTGTTTCTACAATAGTACCTCTGATGACCAGCGCTGCACCAACATTTGTCTTGCACAACTCATCAAAGTTTGCCAGCTTATCGCTGTAAACCACCTGTAAGGGTTCGAAAAAGGTACCGTCATTGATGACCAAGAAACCAAAGTTCTTGGAATCACGGTTGTTTCTTACCCATCCTCCAATGGTTACTTCCTTACCAATATAGGATTGTCTGTCGCGATATAAATCCTTAATATCTGTTAACTGCATCTTTATTCCCTCCTCATAAGTTCCCTATTTATTCCTCAATATTAACTGTAGCATTCTCAATCAAAAATGCAATTACATCTTCCAACATGAATAATTCTCTGTAGCCTTCCTTGGGATTGTCACCAATATACTCCTCAATGGTAGTACAGCCAGCCGAAACAGCAATTTCCAACAAACGTGCGTCAAAATCTTCGTCGCTGATATTCAAATTTTCTGCATTTGCAAGTGCCTGGAATGCCAGACTCTGTCTTGCGGATTCTTCCACATACAACATCAAAAATGTCTGCAAATCCATACCATAATAATAAGAACACAGAGTATCTACATCCAGACCGTACATAGCTGCTTCATTTGTCATTGTCAATGTAAAGTCATATTCATAACTTGCTATCAAATCAGTTGCGGTACCGGTATACTGACACTGATTCATAAATGCTTCCACTACCGCATTTTCCAGATTAACATCATAATAGTACTCCTTGTAATCCTTCAGATAATCGTATACATACTGCTTCATTTCTTCCACGGTAGTGAAATTTGCATTGCCTGCTGCCGCGACCACATCATCACTCCAGGTCTCTTCGCCGGGATAAATGAAATTTACGGTAACGGTAAATACAACTGCCTGCCCTGCCAATTCAGTATTGCCGTAATCATCAGGGAAAGTAAGATTCAAATCAACGGTTTCACCGGGCATCACACCCACCAAACCATCTTCAAAGCCATCAATAAAACTCTTGGAACCGATTCCCAGCTGTTGATTTGTAGCAGTACCACCATCAAAGACAACGCCATCCTTCATTCCGGAATAATCAAGATTTATTAAATCTCCCATTTCTACCGCGCGGTCCTTAATACCACTCACATCAGTCACAAAATCGCTGTATACCTGCGCATTCAAGGTATCCCATTCTTCCTGGGTTACTTCTTTGCCCGGTATAGTAACCTCAATATTCTTATAATCTCCCAAGGTTACATAATTTTCTACCGGATAATCCTTCAAAACAATTCGTTCCACCTCGGTTACGGAAGTGCTTGCATTGGAATCTGCAACATCGGTATCAGAGTCTGTGACACCCGAATTGAGGTTTGCATAAATATCTGCCGGTATCGGAGTAGGTGTAGCCTCTGCATTTTCCTCTTTACCACATGCAGCAAACATGCAAACTGTCATAACTGTTGTCAATAAAAATACTAATCTTTTTTTCATAAAATATCTCCATTCTAATCAAAACATGTTCCCTGGCATTAAACCACACATATAAAATAACTTATACCACAAACTCAGAATTATGGAAAGTATTTTGTTTGGATTTCCCTATTTTTTCACATAAAATACATACTTTCTTTACAACAACGGAGACAATAACCGCGACACCTGCTCCTTCATTCTGACATACAAAGAGCGCCCGGCATAAATATCCTTACTGATTCTGGTACAATCTGCCAGATCCCTCACGAAATACTCCTGCATTTCTGCCGCCTTTCCTTCATCATATATAATTACATTTACCTCAAAATTCAGATAAAAGCTTCTTATGTCCATGTTTGCACTTCCGTAACAGAGAACCTTACCATCAATAATCATTCCTTTTGCGTGCAAAAACCCCTTATCATAGGTATAACATTTGGCTCCTGCCATAACCAAATCGCCAATGTAAGAGTAGGTCGCCCAGTATACAAAAGGATGATCCGGCTTACAGGGAATCATAATATTTACCTCCACTCCGGATCTTACAGCAATCAGCAAAGAATCCAAAATCGCCTCATCCGGCACAAAATACGGTGTTTGAATATAAATACTTTTCTTTGCCTTATGAATTAATCTCAGATAATTATCTCTTATCGGCTCATCTGCCTGATCCGGCCCACTGGAAATAACCTGTAATTTACAACCCGACTTTTCCTGTGGAGTTACCACATCATAATACTTTGAAACCGTAAAAAGATTTTGCCTTGCAGTGTAATTCCAATCTAAGAGAAAACGTAGTTGCAATCCTGATACACCACTTCCTTTTATTCGTATATGCGTATCCCGCCAATCTCCGAACTTCTCATCCAATCCAATATACTCCTTGCCAATATTAAAACCGCCCACATAACCGATTTGATTATCAATGACCAGTATTTTTCTGTGATTTCGATAATTCATTCTCAAATGAAATCTTCGAAATAATGCCGGGAAAAATTCTGCTGTCTCAATTCCTTCTGCTCTTAATCGTTTCCACAACTTTTTACCCACCGTACGACAACCCATTGCATCAAACAATACTCTGACTTCTACTCCCCGACACACCTTTTCGCGCAGTACCTGTACCATTCGTTCAAATAAAATGTCATCCCGTATGATATACGATTGGATATGAATAAACGCTCTTGCTTCTCTCATATCCTCCAGCATCTGTTCGAACAAAACATTTCCATCCACAATAATATCTACCCCGTTATCCTCACTTAGAATTGCGCCGGAGGTCTTTATATTATACAGAGCCAAATCTGCATATCTGCCAAATTCCGTGTCCGTTTCTGCCGCATCCTCACTTTTAATAACCTTTTCCTGCTTACGCAAAATCTTGTGAACACCGTCCTCAAACTCTTTCATTCTAAACATTTTTCTTTTATGCATGTCCGTTCCCAGCAGCAAGTAAAAGGCAAAACCCACCACCGGCATAAAAAGCAGCAAAAGAAGCCATGCCCATACACTCTTCGGACTTTTTCGCTCAAAGAACACTATGGTCACGGCAAACAGTAAATTTAATAGCATAATATTCTTAAAAAAGAATGACATACATATTTGGGTAACTTCAACTATCGATTGCATTTTAAACTCCTCTAAACTATTAATATTCCGAAAAGCAAAAAGATATTCTCTCCCTGCTCACTTTTTCATTGTTTAGCAGAATCCATAAAAGTAATGGTTGCTTAATACCCAAAAGAATGTTAAAATGTGAAGAGTTAAATTTATGGATATATTTAGGAGGTACTACCAGTGATCTTAGCAATGGCACCTTGGGCAATTACCTTGTTGGTAATTCTTATTGTATTAATTGTTTTATTTGTAATTTTGTACTTTATCGGAAAAAAGGCGCAGAAAAAGCAAGCTGAACAACAGGAATTATTAGAAGCAAACAAGCAAACTGTTTCTATGTTGATTATTGACAAAAAGAAAATGAAAATCAAAGAATCCGGTCTTCCGCAGATGGTTATCGACCAGACTCCTAAGATGATGAGAAACTCCAAGCTTCCCATTATCAAGGCAAAAGTTGGTCCCCAGATTGTGTCCTTAATCTGTGACCAGAAGATTTTTGATTCCGTCCCCGTAAAGAAAGAGGTAAAAGCTGTTGTCAGCGGCATTTACGTACTCGGTGTAAAGGGACTTCATGGCAAATCAGAAGCACAACCCCAAAAGAAAAAAGGCTTCTTCAAGCGCGCTATGGAAAGCGCACAGGAAAAAGCCGGTGCAAAACCCCTTAAATAAAAATTACAGTCTGAAGGAGCTTATCCTTCAGACTGTTTTTCTTTTATCATTATTCGAATATTGCAGTCAGCCACCGCCAGCTCCCGGGTTTCCAAAGAATACACAATCTCAACCTCTATTTCAGTCGGTGTTTCCTTTACCTCAAGTTTCTTCGTGTTCATATCCAGCATAAAACTACCAAAAGGAGTCTTGTACTCAGAAGCAAAAGTGACCTCCTCTTCGAAAAACATATGTGAATGAATCAATCCCTTTTTTGTTAATTCCACACTGTTATTTTTGATTTTCAACATACTCTTAATTTTCTCCGTAAAGCCTTCCTGACTTTCTTCAAAAATAACATAGTGACTTCCGGCACGCAGAAAATATTCTGCCTCTGCTTCTGTTACCGTTTTCTCAGGCTTTTGCCCCGGATAGCGCTGTATGGCCTCTATTCGTATTACTACATTTTTGTTCATTCCCATACCTCACTAATATTGCTCGATATTTACCTTTTTGGCAGAAAGAATACCATACTTGATAATGGAATTGGCAAAATTTTTGAACTTTTCTGCTGTATCACTTACATAGAACTGGTATTGGTTTTCTCCCAATGCCGGATGATGCTCGTTTAATAGTTCTCTCTCCTGCAAGAGTGTTTTCAATTCAATGGCTGTTTCATATGCGGGATTTACCAAGGTTACATTTTCTCCGATAATTCTTCCCAAGGTAGAACGAATTAAGGGATAATGTGTACAGCCTAATATTAAGGTATCAATGTCCAAATCAATTAATTCATTGAGATAACGTTTTGCAATTTCATCCGTAACAGGGTCAATCCACAAGCCCTCTTCTATCAGGGGTACAAACAGAGGGCAGGCTTTTCCGAATACCGTTACATCCTTATTCATTTCTTTTATGTACTGCGTATATATACCGCTGCTGATGGTTGCTTCCGTAGCAATTACGCCAATTTTGCCGTTACGGGTAACCTCGGCAGCCACCTTTGCCCCCGGCTTAATCACGCCAATCATGGGAATATCACATTCCTTTTCCAATTCCTCCAAAGCGTAAGCACTCGCAGTGTTACATGCTACCACAATGGTTTTCACATCGAAAGTCTGCAAAAAACGCATAATCTGCTTTGAGAATCGGGTAACCGTATCCTTTGATTTACTACCATAGGGTACTCTGGCCGTATCTCCGAAATAAATAATTTTTTCATTTGGCATTTGTCGCATAATTTCTCTTGCAACCGTCAAGCCGCCCACACCCGAATCAAATACTCCTATGGGTGCTTCTGCGCCCGGTTTAAAGCCATGTTCTGTAACCATTTCTTTTCCTAACCTTTGTTAAAAATTTTCTTTTATCCATTCCCAAAGTCTAAACCGAAAATGAATCTCATCACAATCGCCGTTCAGCGCATTACTGTCTTTCTCCCCATTAAGTTCACATTCTACCATTTCTGTCGGAATCTGTACAGTGGTTTCTTCATAAACCACCTCATAAATTCCTGCTGTCTCCGTCAACTCAGGATACCAAAAATCCCACCAACTGATTACTATAAACAAAACTACATAGAATGTCCATCCCCACCACTTTTTTTCCATTTCCATACTCCTTTTCTCTTTGTTTAAAAGAAGTATAGCCCGAAATCATTTGTTTAATCATTTACCGGAATGTTTTTCCTTTTCCAGACGTATTTGTTCAATAATCGCCTTCTCCTGATTATCTATATGCAGCTTGGCTGCAGAAGTTGCCTTTTCTTTATTCTTTTCCAGAATTCCTTCGTAAATCTTTCTGTGCTCTGCAATAAGACTTTGGTGACGCGAAATATCCTTCAAATACTCAAAGCGGTAACGGTACATCTGCTCGGACAAATTATTAATCAACTGTACCAAGCGTCTGTTACCCGTTGCCTGCACAATAATATCATGCAGGGCCACGTCCGCCTGCGCAATCTTGCGGATATCCTTTGTTTTAACCGCCTCCGCAAAATTATCGCATGCCTTATCCAAAGCATCCAGTTCCTGCTCCGAAATCCTTTCACAGGCAAGCTCCACACATAACGCATCCATTGACCTGCGTACTTCCAGGACATCATTCATGCTCTTTTCCGTAATTTGTGCCACCTCTGCACCACGTCTGGGAATCATAGTTACCAGACCTTCCAGCTCCAGCTTACGAATCGCCTCTCTGATAGGAGTTCTGCTAACCCCTAATTTATTAGCCAGATGAATCTCCATCAATCGCTCTCCCGGTTTCAAATCCCCGGTTAATATAGCCTGTCTCAAGGTGTTAAATACTACATCTCTAAGCGGTAAAAAATCATTCATTTGAATCTGCAAATTATCCTGCATAGGTTCCCTCTTTTCCGTAAAACCGGCTTATGCTTCGCCGTGGTTATAAAATCCGGTAACAAAAACCTGCTTCGCCAGTTCTTTGTCCCTTATGTGCTTCATCGCCTTTTCTGCGTCTTCTCTTTTCTCAAAAATACCAAACACGGTAGGACCGCTGCCGCTCATGAGACTTCCCATGGCACCATACTCCACCATACATTTCTTAATCTCTGCGATTATGGGATGCTTTTTTTCCGTAACACTTTCCAATACATTGCCCAAGCGTTCTACAATTCCCTGTAAATCCTTACGCGCCAGTGCTTCCGTCATACCATCAATATCCGGATGTTTCTCCACACCCGCTGCATCCAAATGCTCATATACATACTTGGTAGATACATTAATATCCGGCTTTGCTATTAACAGAATACATTCCGGCGGTGTCGGTAAAGGTGATAATTTCTCACCGATTCCCTCTGCCAAAGCAGTTCCGCCCATAATACAATAGGGCACATCTGCACCAACCTTTACGCCCAATTCCTGCAATTCCTGTACGGTAGCATCCAAGTCAAACAATTCCTTCATCCCAAGAAAAGTACCTGCCGCATCCGTACTTCCGCCAGCCATACCGGCCGCAATCGGAATATTTTTCTCCAAGTGTATGTTGACGCCTCCCCGAATGTTATAGCTTTCTATCATAAGCCTCGCGGCTTTATATATCAGATTATTATCATCCGTGGGTAATTCACCGCTATCTGTGGTAACCACAATTCCCCGGGGAATCTTTTTTAATGTCAGCACATCATAAATACCCACCGTCTGCATGACCATCTTAACCTCGTGATAGCCATTTTCCAAACGACTGATGACATCCAGTCCTAAATTGATTTTTGCATACGCTTTTCTGACACACGCTTCCACAAATACTGCCCCCAATTCCTTGTATACAATATACATTAAGATTGTACTAAAAAAAATACAATTTTTCAAGACAAAGTATCAACTTTTTTTAATTAATGTCGATACACAATATAGTGGATAGTCACTAATTTTATTCAAGGAGGAATGAATATGAATGTAAACGGAGTTACATCAACGCAGGCAGCATATCAGACATACGCAACTGACACCAAAAAGACCACTGCTGCAAAAACAGAGAGCAAAGCTGTAGAAGACAGCGGCGTTATTTATGAACGCTCTGAACAAACTACTGCTACAAAAAAATACAAACCGGATGTAAATTTAATTCAGAAGCTGAAAGCAGATGCTGACGCAAGAACTGCTCAACTCAGAAGTCTTGTAGAGCAGATGATGTCCAAACAGACAAATGCTTACGGACAGGCAAATGATATCTGGAAATTCCTTGCAAGCGGCAAATACGAGGTAGACCCTGCTACTAAGGCTCAGGCACAGGCTGACATTGCCGAAGACGGTTACTGGGGTGTAGAAGCTACTTCCAGCAGAATCATTGATTTTGCAACCGCACTTACAGGCGGAGATCCCGATAAGATTGAAGAAATGCGCGAAGCTTTCAAAAAGGGCTACGCAATGGCTGAAAAGAAATGGGGAGGCGAACTTCCCGAGATTTCTAAACAAACCTATGATGCAGTCATGAAAAAATTTGATGAACTCGCCGGTATTAGTACCGATGCTGAATAATACTACCATAAAAAGGAGGGCTAAATGCCCTCCTTTACGATTATAAGCTTTTGCCCGGGTAAAATTAAATCTCCGGTCAGGTTATTTAATCTCTTCAGTCGTTCCACAGATACATAAAATCTTTTGCCAATGCTCCAGAGATTATCTCCGGGCTTCACTACATAAACCACCATTCCCGGCATTCCCGCAAGCACCTTTGTATCCAAAGGCACTGTCTCCAAACCCGAAACCATCTTACGTTCCTGTTGTCTGAAGACAGTAGTGTGGAAAACAGGGACTGCCTTTACATCCAACTCCTCACCATCCAGAATAACAACCTGTAATTGTTCCAAATCCACCTGTGTCTCTACCATATCTCCCGGCTCAATTCCCGGAATTTCCATCTCGTATTTATAAGGAACCATCGCTTTTACCACATCATACATTTTTTGCTCATCACTACTGATATAAAGCACCTGCAAGGATACAACACCGTTTACATGTACGGCATTTCCCATAATTTCTGCCTTATCCAATGTAGCCTTACCCTCGCTGTACAAAAGCTGCAAAATCGGACTGTTATGCTTTCCGATACGCACATGCTGGGACAATTTCTGCTTCCCGATATTTTTTGCCAGCAAATTACGGCATATTACCGGGGTTTCTACGGTATTCACCACTTCCTTTACTCCGTAAACATCCGTAATAATCTCCAGTTTCAATTCCTCATACAGCTTGATTTCCAAATCTAAAAGAGCATCCACTGCAATCATTCTCTCTTCGCCGTCATTATCCGGACGAATAGCCAATTCCTGCTGACCGATGGCACAACGGATATCTCCAATCATATCCTCTCTGCAACCGGAGCAATCAACATTTCCGTTAAAGGGGATATTCGTCTCAAAGCTATGCACCTTCGCTTCATCGCATTCATAGATTACCACCATGCGAAGCTCACCCTGTATGGACAATTTGTCCGTATGAGGTCTGATTTCCACATCATCCAGACTTAATGTACTCCACAAAATCTGAAATAAATCCGGATAATTCCCCGGCAAACTCACTTCATTGCGAATGCGAAACACATCATTTTTGCATACCGCAACCTGTGCCAACTCAGATGCTTCTTTGCGGTACTCAATTCCCTTGGCATCATGTAACCCTATGGGCACCTGCGCATCGCATAGCTCCCATGCTTTCACCGCCATATTCACAACGGACTGTACACTGATTTTTCTGGAATTAATCATTCCCACACTTAAATCTTCAATGGTACCCTCTGCTTTCAAACTGTCACCCAC
>JAZSII010000135.1:0-14623 GCA_045533725.1 Acetatifactor sp.
ATTGCACCGTATAAGATTCAGTGTCCTATTGTAATTGACGTGGAGAGAGTGGATGACAGTGAAGCACGAATGAATCTTATCAGCATGGAAGAGAGAACGGCAAATACTATTGTTTTCCTGGAAACCGTGAAGGCGGCCGGTTATGATGTTATGGTATATCATAACATGGAAATGGGCATGCTTATGTTGGATTTGGAACAGCTGGAAGAGTATGAAAAATGGTTTGCCTATTATAACAAAGAAATTTATTATCCTTATCAATTTGATGTATGGCAGTATTCCGACAAAGGAAAGGTTGACGGTATCTCCGGTAACGTGGATTTAAATATTTCCTTCAAATTGTGGGAGTAACAGATGGATAGTTACCCTCTTTACCGATAAACGGTAAGGAGGGTATTTTTATGTATAATTTTCTGAAGAGTGTAAACAATAGAAAAAAACAAAAAGGTGTGAAAAAAGTGAGAGAGACCGTTGTTTACCTGAAATGTAAAAGAGATGTGGAACTGTCTGAGGAGGACGTTTTTTTAAAGGATGTGGCATCTGTAGAATGTGCGGATGAGGGTATTTTGGCAAAATGCAAGGCGATTAAAGTGTATCATTTTAAAGATAAAAAACGTGCAGTAATCAGTTCGTTGAAACTGATTCGACGGATATGCAGTGAGTGCCCCGGTGTATTGGTACAATCCATAGGAGAAACGGATGTATTGTTGGAGCGTGTTGGCGTGGAGGCTTCCGGAGGTCCTAAAGTATGGTTGAAGATAATATTTGTCAGTCTGGTATGTTTTTTCGGTACAGCATCTACTCTGGTGGCATATAACACTGATGTGGCGGTACGGGATATATTTGCGGAAGCATATGAGGTTTTTATGGAAAAGCCTCCGGGACCGGTTAATGTTTTGGAGATAACGTATTCCATTGGACTGGCATTGGGCATCACGGTATTTTTCAATCATGTGGGAAAGAGAAGAATTACTTCCGATCCAACTCCCATTGAGGTTTCCATGAGGACTTATGAACGTGAGGTGAATCAGGCTTTGATAGAAACGGCAGACAGAGAAGGAGAGGAAATTGATGTTTAAACTTATCTTTCTGGGGATATGCGGAACCTGTTTTGGGGTGTTAACAGCAGCAGGGGTATTTACGGTTCTCAGTGCAGTATCCCTTGTGCCGCGATTTATCGGAAAAACACATTCTGCCGGCTCCATAGAACATTATGAGAACATGATTATACTGGGAACGACGGTTGGGGGCTTATATAGTGTATTTGCAGACATATTGGATATTGGAGGCTTTGCTGTGAATACCTTGCATATTCCTGAGTCGGTCTGGAAATATATTGCATGGAGCATTCTGGCAACTGTTGGATTATTCGGCGGAGTTATGGTCGGTTGTCTGGCATTGGCAATCGCGGAGATGTTAGACAGTATCCCTATTTTCACCAGACGTGTATCTTTTCGGCACGGTCTGGGAATCGTAATACTATGTATGGCTGCGGCAAAGGTAGTGGGATCCTTTTTTTATTTTTATAATATAACAGCGGGTTAGAAAGAGGGAATGAATATGAATCAAAAAGAATATGCAGAATATGTGAAAACGGTTACGCCTACTCATAATCTTGGGCTTCAGATGTTGAAGGCTTTTCTGGTGGGGGGCATTATTTGTACAATCGGTGAGTGGATTTTGAATTATTTGACTGTAAATATGGAAATGGAGCAGGAGATTGCGGGAAGCTGGTGTTCTCTTATTTTGGTATTGACATCAGCGATATTAACGGGTTTTAACATATACCCCCGTATCGTGAAGTGGGGCGGTGCAGGTGCCTTGGTGCCTATTACCGGATTTGCCAATTCAGTGGCGGCACCGGCAATAGAATATCAGGCGGAAGGTCAGGTTTTCGGTATCGGTTGCAAAATATTTACCATAGCCGGACCGGTTATTTTGTACGGAATATTTACCAGCTGGGTGCTGGGACTGATTTATTGGATTATGAATTTCCTTTGGAAATAGCAGTCATAATTCTGTCACGAACCAGTTCGGATATTTCTTTGGAGGTTAGTCCTTTATAATCTTCATAATAGAGCGGTTCCAGGAAATGTACCTGTGTGGTGACTGATTTTAAAGAATTGACCCCAAACGGTTTGTATGAATCAATCAACGCTACGGGTACAATGGGACTGTGGGCAAGCATGGCACATTTAAAGGCACCGGGCAAAAAGTCTTGTACATTATTTTGGTTTTTGTAATAGCCGCCCTCCGGAAAGATAATATATCGACGACCATCTTTAACTTCGGCGATAACCTGTCGTATAGCAGATAATTGTGTTTTAATACTGGTTTTGTCGATTCGGCATCCTTGTAAAAGAGTAATAAATTGGCTGGCAAGGATTAAGTGGGAACGCTTTTCGTCTATCATTACCGTGCATGGGTTTTGGTGGGATGAGATAATTCCTAAGGAGTCATATTTTCCCTGGTGATTAGCATACATAACATAACCGCCACAGTCAGGCAGATTTTCCATTCCGTAGGAACGGGTATGTATTCTGGCATTACGTTTCATAATGGAAATCATGCGCCTGGCAAAACGATATCGGTATTCCTCAGTATATTTTGCACTATTTCTTTCTATATGCCATACCTTCCAGAGAAAGTATAAAATAAAGGGAAGTGAAATTATGGATACATATATTAACCTTGTCATGATAATGCCCCTCCTTCTTTACGGATAATACTATAACAAATAGATAGCAAGGTGACAATTTATAGAAAGGAATTAATAATTAAATTTTTATAAACTGCATTTATGATTGTTATTAACAAGGGTTTTTGTTATAATTGGATAAGCGGTTTGAGAGAAGCAAACTGCAAAAGATGTAGAAAACGGAGAAAGGGTATGAAAAAACTAATTACTTATTTAATGTGCGGAGCACTGGCATTGTCCTGCCTGTGCGGATGCGGACAGGGAGAAAAGGGTAGTGTTGTTCAGGAAACATCTGTACCGGGGGGAGCAGATGTAGAGACGAATGATAATGAAAACGCATTATCTGAGGTAACACCGGAACCGACACCGGCGCCGACTGAGGATCCGTATGCAGTAAGAGCACAGGAGCGTAGAGAAGAAGTGATGAATTATGTACCGGGACCCATGCAGGATATTACATCCATGGAATTGGTCGGCAATATGAAAATCGGCTGGAATCTGGGAAATACTTTGGATGCCACGGGCGGTTCGGGTCTTAGCAGTGAGACCTCCTGGGGAGCACCCGTAACCACGCAGGAAATGATAGATGAGGTGTTGGCACAGGGCTTTAATGTAATTCGTATTCCCATTACCTGGCAGGGACATTTTGGGGAAGGTCCGGATTATATCATTGACGAAGAGTGGCTTGACAGAGTGCAGGAAGTGGTAGATTATGCTTATTACAGAGGTGCATATGTTATTATTAATATGCATCATGAAGATTGGCACTTCCCATCAGAAGAGAATAAGGAGCAGGCAACTGCTATGATAAGAGCACTTTGGACACAGATTGCCAATCGTTTTATCGATTACAACGAAAGATTGATTTTTGAAGGTCTGAATGAACCTCGTAAAAAAGGTACCGAGTGGGAGTGGAATGGTGGCGACGCAGAGGGACAGGCAGTAGTCAATGAATTTATGCAGGTATTTGTAGACACGGTTCGTGCAACCGGTGGTAACAATGAATTGCGTCATTTGATGATTTGCGGATATGCGGCGTCCAGCTCGGAAGGAGCCTTGAGAGCTATCGAAATACCGGATGATGATAAGATTATTGTTTCTGTTCATGCGTATACACCTTATGATTTTGCATTGAATACCACAGGTACCTCAGAATGGAAATACACCTTTGAAATTGAGCAGTTGATGACCAAGCTTAAGATGATATTTATTAATAAAGGTACACCTGTTATTATTGGCGAATTTGGTGCATTAAATAAGGATAATGAGCAGGACCGTGCAAATTGGGCAAAGATTTATCTGATGCAGGCCACAAATAACGGAATTCCCTGTTGCTGGTGGGATAACAGTGCATTTAACGGGTCCGGAGAAAACTTTGGTTTGATTAACAGAAGCAAGCAGACATGGCCCTTCCCTATTTTGTTGAGAGCACTTTTGGATAATGCAGGAGTAGAATAATATAATTTTTAAGAGAAAGCAGGCTTGCCGTAAGGGCGTGCCTGCTTTTTGTATGCTATCCGTATAGGGGGGTTAATACTGCAAGCCGGTATGGAAAGGTGCTACCGGTATGTTGTTTTTGCCGAATAAGGTCACATCTGCATAGTCCGACCAAAAGTAACGGAGGTGAACGGGGAGAAAGCCCTCGGGAGCGGTCAGTAAAATATTTTCTCCGCTTATAGTTGCTTTGCAGGGAATAAATACTCCGGTTTCGTCTGCCAATTCAAAGCCGGTCAGAAAATCGGCGGTTTGTAAAAAGCCTCCTTTGGCATGGTCAAAATACAGCGTAACCGTATTGCCATCTACTTTGTGACTGCGAAGAATAGGACCATAAGCAGCTTCTTTTGAGACAACTTGGTATACATGGTATAAAGCCTGTAATGCCAGTCGCCTTCCCACTTCTTTTTTGTGTGTAGGGTGAATATTGTTGTATTCTCCGCAGTCCAGTGTGACAGCGATGCCTGTAACAATACCTTCCTTATGAAGCTGCATCTGAGCCTGGCGGATGGGGCACCATTTGTCCGTAACCGTATCACTTAAATAGTGATGGATAGGAAGCTGGACACAGAGAAAGGGAAGAGCTTCCTCCTGAAATTCCCGCCGCCAAAGACCAATCATATTTTTGAATAAATGGTAGTAGCTGTAAGGACGGTGGTCATCACTTTCGCCCTGATAGTAAATAAAGCCTGCCAAAGTATAGGGAGCCACTCTTTGTAGCATGGTTTCATACAGACCGCAGGGGCGGAATTCGTGCTTGGGACCCATGGGACCGGGCCAACGGCAAAGCCCTACTGCTGCTTGGGCTTCTTCCCATGTAGCGGTGGGATGCTTTGCATAAAAAGCATCCATTCTTGGCTGCCAGTCCTTTTGCCAGATGTAGTAATCTGCACGCTCTTTTTCATATTCGGCAGGCTCCTGTTTTTGAATCAAATCTGCATATTCATCCCAATAAACACGTGTTTTATCGTGGGAAAGGAGGGTTTCCTTATCCTGCCAGGCACAGGCAGAGGTGCCACCCCAGTTACAACCGATAATCCCAATGGTAAGGTTCAGCTTTTGGGCCAGATTTGCAGCAAAATAATAACCTACTGCGGACCAGTTTTTCAGGTTTTCATCTGTAGGAAGCATCCAGTGATTTTCCTGTTCTACGCTATAAAAATAATTATCTTTGTAGGCGAGCTGAGGAACTTGGAAAAAACGCACATTTGTATGAAGAGCCTGCGCCATGGCGGTACTGCCGTCTGCGTCCTGCTCCAGCTTGTATTCCATATTGGATTGGCCGCCGGCAAGCCAGACCTCTCCTATCATGATATCCTCAAAGCAATAAAAGAGTTTATCTTCACTTGCAATTTTCAGGGTATAGGGACCACCCGCTTCCATGGCGGGGAGCTCTACCAGCCAGTCATGGTCGGTAACAAGGCAGGTGGCAGTTTGGTTATTCAGACTTACTTGAACCAAAGTATCAGTATCGGCAGTTCCCCATATGCGTATGGGTTTGTTACGCTGTAACACGCAATGATCGGAAAAAACAGATGCACAGTAAAGCTTCTTCATAAATACCTCCGTTGTGGAGTATCACGCGTTGACGCAGGATTTTCCACTTATAAGAAAATATGTATAAGGTGATTATACTATCGGCGTGCAGAAATGTTAAGAGTCTGTTCGAGGAATTTGTCAGTGACAATTTATAAGGCTTCGTGGTAAAATGGATATGGTATGTAAAGCAGATACAGGAGATAATGAAAATGTTACCAAAAGCATTTGAGGAACGTATGCGCAGTATGCTGGGAGAAGAATATCCCGCATTTGAAAGAAGTTATGAAAGAGAAAAATTTCAAGCCCTGCGTGTAAATACCATGAAGGTAAATAAGGAGATTTTTGCAGAGAATGCGCCCTTTGTTTTGAAATCCGTACCTTGGGAGAAGAATGGATTTTATTATGAAAGTCAGGATACACCGGGAAAGCATCCCTATCATGAGGCCGGTGTTTATTATATTCAGGAGCCCAGTGCTATGGCACCGGTGCCTTTTTTGGAGGTGAAGCCGGGAGAAAGAGTATTGGATTTGTGTGCGGCACCCGGTGGGAAAAGCACGCAGATTGCTGTGGAATTGAATGGTAAGGGATTGCTTGTCTGTAATGAAATTCATCCTGCCAGAGCAAAGATTTTGTCGGAAAATATAGAGCGTATGGGAGTGCGCAACGCTTTGGTCACGAACGAAACTCCGGAGAAGCTGGAGCAGATTTTTGGCGGATATTTTGATAAAGTATTGGTGGATGCACCCTGTTCCGGGGAGGGCATGTTCCGTAAAAATGAAGACGCCAAGAATGAATGGAGCCCGGAAAATGTACAGATCTGTGCAGAACGCCAGGACGGTATTTTAGATTGTGCCATAAATATGCTTCGTCCCGGCGGACGATTGGTATATTCTACCTGTACCTTTGCACCGGCAGAAAATGAGGGAAGCATTGCCAGATTTTTGGAAAGGCATCCGGAATGTAATGTGGTTTCCATGGATGTACCGGAAGGCTTTGAATGCGGCAGACCGGAGTGGCTTGTGTATGCAGGAACAGGAGCGTCGGAAAGTATCGAGACCACGGAAGCGGGGAAAAATTGCATGCAGTGTGAAGAACTGCGGAAAACCTTAAGGATTTGGCCGCACAAGGTAAATGGCGAAGGACATTTTCTGGCAGTGTTGGAAAAGACCGGCGTTATGGATAGTACAGTGGAAACGCATTCCTTATATGGTGAGGAAAAGAGCATGAAAGAAAAGGACTGCAGGGAGTTGCAGGAGTTTTTGCAGGATACCTTGCAGGTACGGTTGGAGGGAACTTTACTTAAATTTGGTGAACAACTTTATTTAGGACCTGTAAATATGCCTTCTGTTAAGAATCTGAAGGTGCTCAGACCGGGTCTGCATTTGGGAACCTTAAAGAAAAATCGTTTTGAACCATCCCATGCATTGGCGCTGGCATTAAAGCCGGAGGAGGTAAGACGCAGTTATGCATTATCCGTGGATAAAGGAGAGGCAGCAGCGTTTATTGGAGGACAGACCTTTCCGGTTTCACAGGAGAAGGGATGGCATCTGATTACTGTGGACGGATATAGTCTGGGCTGGGGAAAAGCTGCAGGGGGAATTATGAAAAATCATTACCCGAAAGGATTGAGAAAGTTTTAAATTTACTCTTCTCATATCTTGTAAAAAATGATATGATATTTTAATGAGGTGGAGTTTATCTACCGAGTATGAAAGGGATATATTATGGACAAAATTATTTTAACAGGTGACAGACCTACCGGAAGACTGCATATCGGTCATTATGTAGGCTCTTTGAAAAGAAGAGTAGAATTGCAGAATTCCGGAGAATATAAGAAGACATTTATTATGATTGCGGATGCGCAGGCACTTACGGACAATATTGAGAATCCGGAAAAAATCCGCCAGAATATTATTGAGGTTGCGTTGGACTATTTGGCTTGCGGTTTGGACCCGGCTAAATCTACATTGTTTATTCAGTCGCAGATTCCGGAGCTTTGCGAATTATCCTTCTATTACATGGACTTGGTTACCGTATCGCGTCTGCAACGTAATCCTACCGTAAAGAGCGAAATACAGATGCGTAATTTTGAAGCCAGCATCCCTGTAGGATTCTTTACCTATCCAATCAGTCAGGCTGCAGATATTACTGCATTTAAGGCAACTACCGTGCCCGTTGGTGTGGATCAGCTGCCGATGATTGAACAGACCAAGGAAATTGTTCACAAGTTCAATTCCGTATATAAAGAGGTATTGGTAGAGCCTCAGGCGCTTTTGCCAAGTAATGATGCATGTATGCGTCTGCCCGGTGTGGACGGCAAGGCAAAGATGAGCAAGTCCTTAGGCAACTGTATATATTTGGCAGACAGTGCAGATGATGTATCCAATGCTATTATGAAAAAGATGTACACAGATCCTCTGCATTTGCAGGTATCAGATCCCGGACATGTGGAAGGTAATATGGTATTTACTTATTTGGATGCTTTCTGCAAGGATGAGCATTTTGAGAGATACCTTCCCGATTATGCAAATCTGGAGGAACTGAAGGCTCACTACACCAGAGGCGGTTTGGGAGACGTAAAGGTAAAGAGATTCCTGAACAGTGTGCTTCAGGAGGAGTTAGAACCTATTCGTAACCGTAGAAAAGAGTGGGAAAAGGATATTCCGGCAGTTTATGATATTTTGAAGAAGGGTAGCGAAACGGCTCGTGAAGTTGCAGCCCAGACCTTGTCAGAGGTTAAGAGTGCAATGCGCATCAATTATTTTGAGGATGAAGAGCTGATTAGAGCACAGGCAGCAAAATATGAGGCTTAATAAAGAGAATTATGAAGAAGAATTAAAGAACCCCATGTATATTGCCATCGGTGCAGTTGTATTTTTGTTGGTGGTAGTGCTTTTCTGTATGATTGTATGGAAGATAACACATTCCGGCGGAGAACAGCTGGTTATCAAGGATGACGCTGTACAGAAGGAAGAGGTTACGGCGGAACCTGAGGAGACGCCACCTGTTGTGGAAACAACACCGGAGCCGGAACCAACACCTGATCCCGAAGAAGTGGCACTTCAGCAGTTGATTGCCGAAAAATCAAACGACCAGGGTATGGTATTTACGGAAATCAGAGATAATGTTACGGCAGTGGGAGTAACCAATCTACGTAGCGAGCCCAGCACGGCGAAGAAGGGTGAGACAGTAGTGACTACCTTAAATAACGGACAGAATTTGCTTCGTGTGGGATATAATGAAGAAGAGGGTTGGTCTAAGCTGATATATAATGATACCGTTGTGTATGCGGCAACAGAGTATCTGGTTATTGTAGAAGAAACAACAGAATAATGATTTGAAAAGCTCCTTTTCGGACATACTATGTGGGAATATATGTATGGAAATGAAAGGAGCTTTTATAATGAATAGACGTTTGGGCAGAGCAAGTCTCCGGTTGGAGGAAGGTGTTTATATTGCAAACAGTGCCAGTATTGTGGGAACCAAGGAAGGTCAGGGACCGTTAGGAGGATTGTTTGACAGAGTGGGGACGGATGATATGTTTGAGGCAGATACCTGGGAGGCTGCTGAAAGTACCTTACAAAAAGAAGCAGTTTATATGGCATTAAAAAAAGCCGGGAAGAGCCCCGAGGATATGCAGTTTATGTTTGCGGGAGATTTGCTGGGACAATCCATTGCCAGCTCTTTTGGTATTAAGGCCTTTGAAATTCCTCTGTTTGGATTATACGGAGCATGTTCCACCTGCGGCGAAAGTCTCACATTGGGGGCACTTACCATTGCGGCAGGATATGCAGACCATGTGATTTGTGTAACGTCCAGTCATTTTGCCAGTGCTGAGAAAGAGTTTCGCTTTCCGTTGGAATACGGAAATCAGAGACCTCTTTCGGCATCATGGACGGTTACGGGAAGTGGTGCGTTTGTGCTGGCAAAGGAAAAAACAGCCGGTTGCAGAGCACGTATTACAGGAACCACCACGGGTATTATTACTGATTTGGGATTAAAGGATTCCATGAACATGGGGGCTTGTATGGCGCCTGCTGCGGCTGATACCATTGCGAGACATTTTCAGGATTTTCAATCAAAGCCGGAAGATTATGACCATATTATTACCGGTGACTTGGGAAGTGTGGGCCAAACGGCATTGTTGGATTTGCTGCGGGAAAAGGGATATGATATTACCAAACAACATTTGGATTGCGGAATGATGATTTATGATGCTCAAAAACAGGATACCCACGCAGGAGGAAGCGGCTGCGGCTGCTGTGCCGTGACCTTATCGGCATATATTTTGCGCCAATTGGAGGATAAAAGCTGGAAGAAGGTTTTGTTTGTACCTACAGGAGCACTTCTTAACAAAACCAGCTTCAATGAAGGAAGAACAGTGCCCGGAATTGCACATGCTTTGGTGTTAGAAGTACTCTAATTCCGATAAAAGCCCTTGCATTGGAAAGAGGATTCTAGTACAATATCTTTTGTCCGAACAATATGGAGAAAGGTGGGGGAACATGCGCAAACTGGAGTTTAAGATGGAAAGACAGGGTCTTTTGGAAGTAGGACAGGAAATTACGGTTACGGAAGGTGTACTGCCCAGTAATTACTATTATACCATTGATCCGTCGTTGGCCATGTCTTCCAATATTCCTTTCCGGTATCGTTTGAAATCCCGTGGCGGGGTGGTAAAGGACATTGTAGAAAATGCAAGAGGATTTTATGTAACGGTGGAATTTGATGAACCGGAAGTAGATTATACAAAGTAGAGAAAAGAGGAAAAACAAATGTTAAAGAAGCTTGTAACAGATAAGGCACCGGCGGCAATCGGACCTTATTCCCAAGGAATTATTGTAGAGAAAATGTTATATTCTTCAGGACAGATTGCTTTGGATCCCATAAGCGGTGAAGTGGTAGGAAGCACTATTGAAGCACAGACAGAACAGGTTATGAAGAACTTAGGCGCGATTCTGGAAGCTGCAGGTGCGGACTATACCAAGGTTGTGAAGACCACATGCTTTTTGGCGGATATGGGTGATTTTGTGGCATTTAACCAAATATATGCAAAATACTTTACGGAGAAGCCTGCCAGAAGCTGTGTGGCAGTAAAAACTCTTCCCAAGAATGTTTTGTGTGAAGTAGAAGTGATTGCATACCTGGGCTAAAAGTATGAAAGTAAATACAAAAAGAAATACCTTTTTACTGTTTCTGACTGCTTGTATTTGGGGACTTGCGTTTGTATCCCAAAGCAAGGGGATGGAATATATGGACCCGTTTACCTTTAATGGTGTCCGTTCAGTATTGGGAGCGGCAGTCCTTCTGATTTTTCTTGGTGTGAGATCAAAAGTGACCGGAAAGTCATTGAAGGATTTGGATTGGAAAACAACCATGCGGGCAGGTCTGCTTTGCGGAATTGCACTGACAATTGCGACTACGGTTCAACAATTCGGTATTGTCTATACGTCCGTGGGAAAAGCAGGATTTATTACCACGCTATATATTATTTTTGTTCCCATGGCAGGAATTTTGTTTCGGAAAAAGGTTCCGCTTGTGGTGTGGTTGGCAGCGGTTATGGCGGCAATTGGCATGTACTTACTGTGTATGACAGAGAGTCTTGTCATTAATATCGGAGATATACTTGTCTTCATATGTGCCATATTTTTTACGGCGCATATTATGATTGTAGATTACTATTCCCCCAAAACAGATGGGGTTGTAATTTCCTGTATTCAGTTTTTGGTATGTGGCATGATTTGTATCATTTGTGCATTTATATGGGGACAGCCTTCCATGAGTGCGATTACAAGTGGTGCGGGAAGTCTGTTATATGCAGGAATTATGTCCTGTGGTGTGGCATATACCCTTCAGATTGTAGGGCAAAACGGTGTCAATCCTACGGTTGCTGCACTTCTTTTGAGTTTGGAATCCGTAGTAGCCACGATAGGAGGATTTCTGGCATATAAGTGGGGATTTTTAGCTACGGACCAAAGTATGACTCTACGACAGATTGCAGGATGTGTTGTTGTATTCGCGGCAGTTGTTTTGGTTCAGTTACCCGGAGAATGGTTCGGACGAAAAAAGAATAAATAGTATATTTCATAGACTTTTGCAGACACTAAGCAAAAAGCCGGTACAATATAATAATCGGCATGCAGGTATGCGAAAGGAGTTTTGATATGGAGTATATAGTTGCCTTTTTGGTTGGCGGCGGCATTTGCGCAGTGGTTCAGATTTTGCTGGAGAAGACGAAACTGATGCCGGGAAGAGTGATGGTTTTGTTGGTAGTAACCGGTGCTGTTTTAAGCTTTTTAGGATGGTATGACCCTTTTGCAGAATTTGCGGGAGCGGGTGCCAGTGTACCTCTTTTGGGATTCGGACATGTGCTGATGACAGGGGTCAAAGAAGCGGTAGATGAGCAAGGAATACTGGGCTTGTTTGCCGGCGGATTTAAAGCAGGTGCAGTCGGAACGGCAAGTGCCTTGATTTTCGGATATATAGCCAGCTTAATTTTTAAACCTAAAATGAAGAAGTAATAATGCAGGAATGCATTTTACGAAATAGAAAAAGAAAGAAAACACAAAAGAAAGGAAAATACAATGGAAAATTCAACACAAAATTTTGCAACAAAGAAGTTTATTTCAATCTTACTCATGGCTTTGGCATTTGTTATGCTCAATCTGAACTGGATACAGTTTTCGGATGACAGTATGGAAGAGATTGATGAGTTGAAGAATGATTTTGAAGATGACATGGAGTGGTTGGAAGAAGTTTACGGCGGTGATTTGGAGGAGGCATTAGAAGAGGAAGGCTACTCCGATTCGGAAATCGATGAAATGATGGATATGGTTGATGCATCCGAGACAATAGTAGATACATTGACAAAAGGAAAATATTCTGTGTGGTCAGCGGTATCTATAATTACTGCAATCGGAGACATGAAGCCTGCTTTAACAAACGAGGATCTTGTTGATAGAAGTGAAGCAGAAGAGACGGAAGAGGCAATTAAGATGTTACAGACTGTATTCTGGGTAATCATCGGAGTCTTTGCATTTGTAGGATTGTGGATGATATTGGCAATTATTGCACATCTCAGAAACAAGTATACGGTAGGCGTGGGAGCATTGGTATTCTCCATTATCCTGTCAGTTCTTGTAGGCTTCCTGGGTCTTGTTATCAGATTTGGTATTGACGAACCCGGAAATGGTATTACTTTTGCACCAATCGTTATGCCTATTCTTGTCATTGCCTCCTGTATCGTATGGGCAAGTGCAAGAAAGAATATGCCCCAAAAAGAATCAGACGAATTATGCTAATTTATAACATTTCATAGGATATTTCATTACGGCTGAGGAATTGCTGTATTGCTTTGTCCCAAATCATATCAGGCTCTTTGCTCATGACAAAGGTGTTGGTTGCACTGGCAGTAGTTAGAACTGCATGGGTACCATCGTATTTGATTGTGAGTACAAGAGCCTTTATTTGTTCGCTTGAGACGGAACAATCGCCGGCGGCTAACAGCTTGCTGACAGTCTGGGGTTGCAAGTGTAAAACAAATTTAAAGAATAAAGGGGTCCGCTTGCCTTTGATTAGATTGAAACACAACCCTTTCATATCCTTCCAGGGTGAAAAATCATATTTGGGCATTGGTGTTGCGGAATTATCCTCCGAGAAAAACGCCTTGTTAATATGTCCGTCTATCTGATAAGTGTTGGCAGTAGAGATAGTGGCTTCCGCTAACAGGAAGTTATCAAAGGTGTCTGCCACCAATAAGTGATTCATAAATGATTTCATGGAGGTTACTTTAAAAGCCAGCATAAAAAATCCTTTCGGTTTATCGGTTTAAGAATAAGTCATATGCCTTCATAATATAGGGTCTTTGTGAAGGCTTTAAGGGAAGTGTGGTTCCGTCTGTCATATATATGTGTAATAGTCCTATTTTAGAAATATGGCGGATATTGATCAGGTTTTTTGTGTTAGTGAAAAAGAAGGTTTCAAAATTCTGCCATTGAAAAAACAAATTATCCATGGTGGTAGTAAGTGTTACTGTTTGTCCGTTGGATAAGGAAACCAAAACATTGTTACCCTTTTGGGTGGCATATAATATCTCAGCTTCCGTTACATAATGGGTTTCACTGTTATCACGCAGCTCAATCATGGAGACTGCGTTGGACTTTACTTCTTCCGCATGGTCTAAAGAGGCGCAGAGAGCATCTGTTTTCAAAGGTTTGTCAATAAAATACACATTCTCCGGCAGTTCATACTGGCGATAGTTAACCAGAGAACAACACAGGTATATCGGTACCCGTACACCGGCATCATAGAGCTTTTGGGCAATTTGGTGTCCGGTTATTCCTTCCGTTTTGCACATATCAATATAGAAAATATCGTATTGCATAGGCTTACTTAACAGAGCTTTTTCGTTTCCGTAGGAATCAATGAAGAGACCTTCCGTAATTTTTGCGCGACGGTCGGACTCGCGGTTTAATAATCGTTCGGTTTGCTTGCGGTCGGCGATATTGTCATCGCAAATGGCTACGTGCATGATTCGTCCCCTTTCCTACTATTTATAAGTTTATTATAAATAGGTTTATAGAAGGTGTAAAGGACAAAAATCGACAAAAAAAGCGGATGCATATAACTGCATCCGCCTTGATAAATTATGTTGTTAAATAAACTGCAATTGCCAATTGTATGAAGAATATGAGGGGCATACCCACCACAAAATACCAATGCTTGGTTTTGTGACGAAAATGGAACATTCCTAAAATGGAACCGATGCTTCCGCCTAAAATAGCGATGGAAAACAAAGTGGCTTCCGGAATGCGCCAGGCACGTTTTTTAGCCTTTGCTTTGCCTATGCCCATGGAGGCGTATCCGACAATGGTCATCACTCCAAAATAGATA
>JAZSII010000201.1:0-10752 GCA_045533725.1 Acetatifactor sp.
CAGAATTATTTTGAAGACCTGCGTACGGATTACATAGGTGCGTACTACGGTATGTATTTTGCGGAGATTGCAGATTTTTATACCAGAGAGAACAGTGACGACAGGGAAATGCTGAAGCTTTTGTATCAATCTTTGCGGGCCCTTAGCGTTCCGTCACTTGCCAGAGAATTGGTGCGATACATTTACGAAATCAAAAGCATTGTGGTAAACGGTGAATTCCCCGGAATGCCGGCGGATACTGACGGGCTGGAAGAGTCAACTCTCTATGCGCTACAATATATTGTGGAAAGCCCGGTGGAGAAGTTGTTTACGTTTACCGTGTCAGAAAGTGTTTTGTCGCAATTGAAGGTGCTCTCGGAAATGTATTGCAGGAAAGCCTTTGACAGAGAGTTTAAGAGTCTGGAGATTTTGTTAGGACTGATATAACGAGGGGAGATAAATGAAAAAGAAGAGGAAATGGTTTGTATGTTTGGTTTGTGTGTTGTGCTTGATCGGGGGTGCGGGCTGTTCCAAGGCTGCTGATGAAGAAAATATTCCTACACTTGAATCAACCATGGCTGTGGAGGAAAGTGTGGCATCGCAAGTAGTTCCGCCGGTCTCGGATGAACCGGAAGAGGTAGCACCGGTTACGGATGCGGACCAAGATGAGGAAGGTACCCCTGTGACAGAGGGGCCGGTAGCCGGAAACGATGAAGTAGATTGGTTTACTGCATACAATGGAGAAAAGATACATAGAATTATATCTGAAGCACCGGGGACTTATTCGCCGGCAATGTGCTCTGATATCATTTTTTATGAAGCAGAGGACGGAGAATCCATGGAGGAAATTATTTACAAAATGATAGATGCCATGATACAGCCTTTGACGGAAGAGTCAGAAGATAGGCCTTTTACCATTACTGCATACCGATTGGAAGAGCAGGCTTATGAAGTCTATGATGAAAAAGTTCAGGGGGTATGGTTGTTGCCGTATTTGAACGGATATTATAGTTATACCGGCGTAGATTTTGTGGATATGGAAACTGTTATGCAGGAACAACCTGATTTGGTGCAGGATGGTATGGTGCCGTTTCTTCGCCAGGGTAGTGAAGAAGCTTTTGTTTATGTGCTGATGCGGGAAGGAAATGTATATCGGTTGCAACGGGCGCAGGATATGGAAGCGTATTATGTGGCGAAATAGTGGTTGGCGCTGAAATGTGAATTTATTTATGGTGGCGGATGAAAAGATGAAAAAAGTCTGTTTCGTCCGCTCTTATTTTTGCCTGTTGAGGTGGTGAGCGGTGCAAAACTGCAAAAATCCTGAAAGAGTCCGCTGATGAAGGGCGCGGCGAAGAAATCAAGCGGTGCAAAGAGACTGAAAAGATGGATGCGTCCGCTGGGAGTGGAGGTGTTTGGGTGTGCAGAGCGGTGCAAAAGTGCAAAAATGCTGAAAGTGTCCGCTGATGAAGGATGTGGCGAAGAAATTAAGCGGTGCAAAAGTGCAGAAAAGGTGAAAGTGTCCGCTGATGAAGGGTGCGGCGAAGAAATCAAGCGGTGCAAAACTGCAAAAATGCTGAAAGCGTCCGTCGGGTAGAGGAAACACTGCAGAAATCGAAAGATTGCGAAGGGAAGATAAACATCAAAAAATATAATAACAAAGAAGCTGCAAGAAATATCACAGGTACAAGAAAACTCAAAGAAACGAAAAGCTGACAGAAAGAAAAACTGACAGAAAGAAAAACTGACAGAAACGAAAAACTCAAGGTTGAAAAAATCTTGAGTTTTCGTTATAATAGATTGGACTTTATTGTAATGTGTTGTATATGGCTATAAGTAAGAGGATGAATTGCAGTAGGAAATGAGATGACATTGTGATGAAGTTTGAAGAGTTTGAGGAGAAAATGAGAGGATTTATATGAGACATTTTAAGAGAATTGTAGTATGGACAGTGGCCTGCCTTGCTCTGTGTGCCATGTTTGTGGGCTGCGGGAAGAAGGATGTGAATGTACCCATAACCGTCAATGCGGTGGAGGTTACTGAGGAAGGGCGCCTGGTAGCATATATTGTAGAAGATTTTGACAAGGACTATTATGACATTAATGAATTAAAAAGTATGGTGGATGAGGAAATTGCCGCATACAATACAGCCAAGGCCAGCATGGTGACACAGGAGGGGAGTATCCCTGTTATTGTGGAAAAGGTAGCCATGGCGGAAGACGGAAGCAAAAAAGCGGTTGTGGCGCTGAGTTTTCAGAATGCAAGCCTCTATGCAGATTACATGGGAAAGGAAGCTTTCCTGGGAACGGTTTCTGAGGCTATGGCAAAGGGCTATGTACTGGATGGCATGTTGAATTCTGTTAAGAACGGAGATTCCTTGGTTGGCGAGCAATTAAAGAAGAGTCAGGACAAGACCATACTGATTATCAAAGATTCCGTAATGGTAAGAACATATAATGATGTGCAGTACCTAAGCAAAAATGCATCTCTTACGGAAGAGGGCTTTGTAAATGCCCAGACGCAAGGTGAATTAAAATATATTATTATAAAGTAGTTGGAGGACACTATGGAAAAGACAATGGAAAAAATCGTAGCATTAGCAAAAGCAAGAGGATTTGTATATCCCGGTTCGGAAATTTACGGTGGTTTGGCAAACACCTGGGATTACGGTAACCTCGGTGTTGAATTAAAAAATAACGTTAAAAAAGCATGGTGGCAGAAGTTTGTACAGGAAAATCCTTACAATGTAGGTGTGGACTGTGCGATTCTGATGAACCCTCAGACCTGGGTAGCCTCAGGACATTTGGGAGGCTTTGCGGATCCTCTGATGGATTGTAAGGAATGTCATGAGCGTTTCCGTGCGGATAAATTGATTGAAGACTACTGTGCAGAAAACGATATTACCTTAGAGGAAAGCGTTGATGCCTGGAGCAACGAGAAGATGAAGGCATTTGTGGAAGAGAAGAATATTGCCTGTCCTTCCTGCGGTAAGCACAACTTTACGGACATCCGTCAGTTCAACCTGATGTTTAAAACCTTCCAGGGTGTAACCGAGGATGCAAAGAATACCGTATATTTAAGACCGGAAACAGCACAGGGTATTTTCGTAAACTTCAAGAATGTACAGAGAACTTCACGTAAGAAGATTCCTTTTGGAATTGCACAGATTGGTAAGTCCTTCCGTAACGAAATTACACCCGGTAACTTTACTTTCCGTACCAGAGAGTTCGAACAGATGGAATTGGAATTCTTCTGCGAACCCGGTACAGACCTTGAGTGGTTCCAGTACTGGAGAGGCTTCTGTCGTGATTGGCTGCTTTCTCTCGGTATGAAGGAAGAAGAGCTTCGTTTGCGTGACCACAGCCCTGAAGAATTATGCTTCTACAGTAAGGCTACTACAGACTTTGAATTCTTATTCCCCTTCGGTTGGGGCGAACTTTGGGGTATTGCTGACAGAACCGATTATGACCTGACTCAGCATCAGAATGTATCCGGCGAAGATATGTCATACTTTGATGATGAGAAGAAGGAAAAGTACGTTCCTTACGTAGTTGAGCCTTCCCTTGGTGCTGACCGTGTGGTTTTGGCATTCCTTTGTGCGGCTTATGACGAAGAGGAATTGGAAGGCGGCGATGTTCGTACCGTGCTTCATTTCCATCCTGCACTTGCACCTGTTAAGATTGGTGTATTGCCTCTTTCCAAGAAGTTAAACGAAGGCGCTGAAAAAATTTATGCGCAGCTTTCAAAGAAATATAACTCTGAATTTGATGACAGAGGAAATATCGGTAAGAGATATCGTCGTCAGGACGAAATCGGTACTCCTTTCTGCGTAACCTATGACTTTGAATCAGAAAACGACGGCATGGTAACCGTACGTTTCCGTGATTCCATGGAGCAGGAAAGAGTAGCAATCGCTGACTTGGATGCTTATTTTGCTGATAAGTTCACTTTTTAAATAAGGAGAAGCGTAAACATGAGACAATTCACATCAGATGAATTAAGAAAAACCTGGAAAGAATTTTATATTGAGCGCGGACATGTGGACGTTGGTGCAGTTTCTCTGGTATCCGACGGTTCTACAGGTGTACTCTTTAACGTAGCCGGTATGCAGCCTTTGATGCCCTATTTGCTTGGTCAGAAGCATCCTTTGGGAACCAGACTTTGCAACGTGCAGGGCTGTGTGCGTACCAACGATATTGATTCTGTAGGCGATATGAGCCATGTTACCTTCTTTGAAATGATGGGTAGCTGGAGCTTGGGTGATTACTTCAAAAAAGAGCGTTGCCAGTGGAGCTACGAGCTTTTGACACAAGTGTTTGGCTTTGATGCGGACCATTTGGCAGCAACCGTGTTTGCGGGAGATGAAAACGCACCCCGCGATGAGGAAGGTGCACAGTACCGTATTGATTCCGGTTTCAAAAAAGAGAATATTTATTACTTACCTGCAGAAGATAACTGGTGGGGCTTGGAATATGGTCCCTGCGGTCCTGACAGTGAAATGTTCTACATTGCAGACAGACCGGATTGCGGTCCGGATTGCGGTCCCGGCTGTAGCTGCGGCAAGTATACAGAGCTTGGTAACGACGTATTTATGCAGTATGAAAAGCATCATGACGGTACCCTTACTCCACTTGCAAAGAAGAATGTAGATACCGGTTGGGGCTTGGAACGTATTTTGGCGTTCTTAAACGGTAGCCGTGATGTATACCAGATTGATTTGTTTGCGCCTATTATTGCTTATATCGAGAAGCAGTCCGGTGCGACATACAATGAGGATGAGAAGCTGACACGCTCTATGCGTATTTTGGCAGACCACATCCGTACCAGCGTAATGCTTATTGGCGATGAAGCGAAGCTTCTTCCTTCCAATGCAGGTGCAGGCTACGTGCTACGCCGTCTGATTCGTCGTGCGGTTCGTCACGGACGTACTTTGAAGTTAAATACAGAAGATTTGCTTAAGATTGCAAGTCTTTATATTGACGATATTTACAACGAAAGCTATCCTCTTTTGGGAAAGAACAGAGAATATATTCTTTCTGAACTTAAGAAGGAAATTGCCCGTTTTGAAAGTACACTGGAAAACGGTATGAAGGAATTTAACAAGATTCTGGAAACCAAGAAAGCAGAAAAGAAGGAAGAAATCGACGGTAAATCAGCCTTTTATTTGTATGATACCTTTGGTTTCCCTATTGAGCTGACAGTAGAGCTTGCGCAGGAAGAAGGTCTCAAGGTAGATGAGGCAGGCTTTGCGGTAGCTATGGAAGAACAGAAGCAGAAGGCAAGAGACAATCAGAACTTTTCAGCAAAACTGACTGCAGGTGCTGATTTGTTTGAAGGCTTGTCTGCTGATGTGACCAGTGAATTTGTGGGATATGATAATTTGGTATATGACAGCGAAATCCTTGCACTGGCATCCGAAACAGAGGCAGTGAAGGCTTTGAATGCAGGGGAAGCAGGAACTGTTGTAACAGGTAAGACTCCTTTCTATGCTACCATGGGTGGCCAGAAGGGCGACATGGGTGTGATTCGCACTGCAAACGGTACTTTTGAAGTCATCGAAACCGTGAAACTTCCCGGCGACAGAATCGGTCACGTGGGTAAGGTGGTTGCCGGTGCTTTGACAGTTGGCGAAGCAGCTAGCATGGAAGTGGATACCTTAAATCGTAATAATACCTGTAAGAACCACTCTGCAACCCACTTGTTGCAGAAGGCTTTGAAGGTGGTACTTGGTGACCATGTAGAGCAGCAGGGCTCTTATCAGGATAACGGCAGAACACGTTTTGACTTTAGTCATTCTCAGGCTATGACTGCTGAGGAAATCGCTAAGGTGGAGCAGATTGTAAATGAAAAGATCGCAGAGGATTTGGCAGTTGTTACTGAAGAAATGAGTATTGAAGATGCAAAGAAGAAGGGCGCTATGGCACTTTTTGGAGAAAAGTACGGCGCATCCGTTCGCGTGGTTTCTATGGGCGATTTCTCAATGGAACTTTGCGGTGGTACCCATGTGAAACGTACCGGTGATATTTCCTTCTTTAAGATTCTGTCCGAAAGCGGTGTATCCGCAGGTGTTCGTCGTATCGAAGCGCTGACCGGTGCAAATGTAATGGCATATTACAAGGCTATGGAGGAAAATTATGCAAAGGCTGTAGCGGCTGCAAAGGCAACGCCTGCTACCTTAACGGACAAAATCCAGCATATGCAGGCTGAAATCAAGGCACTTTCTTCTGAAAATGAATCCTTGAAGAGCAAGGCTGCAAAGGACGCTCTGGGCGATGTTATGAGCCAGGTGGTAGAGGTAAAGGGCGTGAAGCTTCTTGCTACCAGCGTGGATGGTGTGGATATGAACGGACTTCGTGATTTGGGTGACCAGTTGAAGGAAAAGCTGGGTGAAGGCGTAGTGGTAATTCTTTCCAACCAGGACGGCAAGGTGAATATGATTGCTATGGCAACTGACTGTGCTGTAAAGGCAGGTGCGCATGCAGGCAACCTGATTAAGGGAATTGCGGCACTTGTAGGCGGTGGCGGCGGCGGACGTCCCAATATGGCACAGGCAGGCGGCAAGAATCCGGCAGGCATTCCTGCAGCAATTGCTGAGGCTGCAAAGGTACTGGAAGGTCAGGTGTAATTCCGGGATTTGAAGGTACGGAAGGAACCTGTTACAAAAAATAAAAAAAGATATTGACGGCACGTAAATATGTGTTATAATATCATAAGTGCATAGGCTTTTTGTCTCTATGCAACTAGAATAACCCATAATCAGTCGAGATACTATTGAGGGACTGAAGGGAGGTCGGGTGTAAATGTCTAACGTAATCGTAAAAGAGAATGAAACTTTAGATAGCGCTTTACGTCGCTTTAAGAGAAGTTGTGCAAAGGCTGGTATCCAGCAGGAAATTCGTAAAAGAGAGCATTACGAGAAGCCAAGCGTAAAACGTAAGAAAAAATCTGAAGCAGCTAGAAAGCGTAAATATAACTAATTGCTAATGAACAAAGTCCTCGGTCAATGGATCGGGGACTTTTTGCGTGCATAAATTTCCGCCGGCTTCATATCATGTATAAAGCAAATTGGGGACATTTTTTGGATGAAAAAAAGATTAAGAAAGTTAGCAGGTGTCTGGCTGGCGGTGTTGACGCTGCTTGTGACCTCTATGCCTGTGCAGGCGGGGATTTTGGAAATTACATCGCCGTCTGCAATTTTGATGGAAGCCTCCACCGGACAGGTGATTTTTGAGCAGAATGCGGATGAAAGGCGAAGCCCTGCGAGTATTACCAAAATCATGACATTATTGATTACTTTTGATTATTTGAAGGCCGGCAAGGTAAATCTGTCGGATGATGTGATTACCAGTGAGCATGCCAGTTCCATGGGAGGGTCTCAGGTGTTTCTGGCCCAGGGAGAGGTGCAATCCCTGGATACGATGATTAAATGTATAACCGTGGCATCGGGAAATGATGCATCGGTGGCAGTGGCGGAGCACATTGCAGGCTCGGAGGAGGCTTTTGTGGACTTGATGAATGAGAAGGCGGCGCAGCTGGGTATGGAAAATACACATTTTGAGGATTGCTGCGGCCTCACGGATTCGGATAATCATTACAGTTCAGCAAGGGATGTGGCGATTATGAGCAGGGAGCTCATTGTGAATCATCCGGAGATTTATGAATATACGCAGATCTGGATGGAAGATATTACCCATGTAACCAAGCAGGGAAGCAGTATATTTACCTTGTCCAGTACCAATAAATTATTGAAACAGTATCAATATGCCACAGGCTTGAAAACCGGCTCCACCAGCAAGGCGAAGTATTGTCTTTCGGCAACAGCCAGCAAAGACGGCATGGATATGATTGCGGTGGTTCTGGGTGCGGATCAGGGAAAGGTACGTTTTTCGGAAGCCCAGTCCATGCTTGCCTATGGATTTACTATTTGCGATTTGTATACGGATGAAAACAAGGAGCCCTTGGCAAAGCTGGCTGTAGAAGGTGGAATAGAGGATGCGGTGCCGCTTGTTTATGAGGATGCATTCCGGTATTTGGATACAGCGGGCAACAATCTGGATGCCGTACAGAAATTTATAGAACTGCCGGAAATGGCGGAAGCTCCGGTGAACTGCGGAGAGATAGCAGGGCGGGCTGTTTATACATTGAACGGAAAAGAAATAGGAAGTGTGAATATTTTGTACGGAGAAACGGTGGATAAGGCAGGCTTTGGAGATTATTTTTCAAAAATCCTGCAATATTTCCTTTTATAGTCGGGGGGATTTATGTTATACTTACAAAGATGTACATAGTTGTGGTGAAGGGCGATATAGTATGCCGACGGGCATGAGGATGTAATAAGTTTGTGAATCGGGTGACTTATGTTGGATGTGATTTTGGTTATTGCGGTAATCATACTGATAGTGTTGTTTTGGATAATGTTGTATGACACGAGCCGTTTTGTGGTGGTGAAGCATACCCTGCAAAGCTCCAAAATAAAGGGGAAGGTGCGTGCAGTTGTACTGGCGGATTTGCACAATAAGCAGTACGGCAAGGATAATGAGCAGCTTCTTCGGGCCATTGATGAGCAGAATCCGGATATCATTTTGATCGCCGGAGATATTTTGACGGCTCGTCCGAGGAAGAGTTTGAAGAGGGCAATTTCCTTTATGGAAAAGTTGTCAGCTAAATATCCCATATACTACGGAAACGGTAATCATGAGCATCGTATCAAGCTTTATCCGGAGACTTACGGAACCATGGCAGAAGAATATGCAGAGGCCTTAAAAAAGATGGGTGTGGAGCCTCTTGTAAACGTACACAGGGAATTGGCAGAGTCTAATTTGTGCATATATGGTGCGGAAATCGACAGGGTATATTATAAGCGCTTCCGGGTGACACCTATGGAAGAGGATTATATGCAAAGCATCTTGGGAAGCCCAAATACGGAGAAATACAATATTTTGTTGTCCCACAATCCGGATTATTTCCCCAATGCGGCAGCGTGGGGCGCGGATTTGGTGCTGTCCGGGCATGTACATGGGGGAATTGTGAGAATCCCCGGCTGGAAGGGTGTTGCTTCACCCAATATCCGATTCTTCCCCAAGTATGATGGCGGAAGATTTGAGGAAGGAGAGGCGGTAATGATACTCAGCAGGGGGCTGGGCGTGCATACCATTCCTTTTCGTTTGTTTAATCCGGGCGAGCTGATTGTGCTGGATTTGGAGGAGAAATAAAAATGGCGATACCTGTTAAATTGGAAGCATTTGAAGGTCCCTTAGACCTGTTGCTTCATTTAATCGATAAGAATAAGGTGGATATTTACGATATCCCCATTGTGGAGATTACGGAGCAGTACCTGGATTATATTAAGCAGATGGAAGTGCAGGATATGAACGTCATGAGCGAGTTTTTGGTCATGGCGGCGACCCTGCTTGATATTAAATGTCGTATGCTTTTGCCAAAGGAAGTCAATGAGGATGGAGAGGAAGAGGATCCACGTGCGGAATTGGTGCAGAAGCTGTTAGAGCACAAAATGTACAAATTCATGGCCTTCGAGCTTCGCGACAGACAGGTGGATGCGGAAAAGTATTATTATCGCAAAAAGGATTTGCCCAAGGATGTGGCGGATTATAAACAGCCTTTGAATTATGAAGAACTGGTGGGTGACATGTCCCTACAGAAGCTCCATGAAGTGTTTAAAATGGTGGTTAAGAAGCAGGAAGACAAGATTGATCCCATCCGAAGTACCTATGGTAATATTGAAAAGGATGAGGTTGATATGGACCAGAAGATGCTGTACGTGGAAGCCTATGCCAGAGAGCATAAAAAATTCAGCTTCCGCAAGCTCTTGGAGAAGCAAAGCAGCAAGATGAATATTATTGTAACATTTTTGGTAATTTTGGAATTGATGAAGAGCGGGAAAATTTTGATTTCTCAGGAAAACATTTTTGATGATATTATGATAGAAGCTGTTGTATAGGAATGTGACAGACGGAACAAAAGAAGTACAGAAGGTGAATGAGATGGAAAGAGAAAAAGCAAAAGCAGTAATAGAAGCAGTTTTGTTTGCTATGGGTGAGTCTGTGGAGATAAACAGACTTGCTGCTGTGATAGAGGAAGATACGAAAACGACGAAGCAGATTTTGGATGAAATGGCTGCAGAGTATGAAAAGGACACTCGCGGTATCCAGCTGACACAGTTTGAAGATGCTGTGCAATTATGTACCAAGGCGGAGATGTATGAATATCTGGTAAAAATTGCCAAAGCCCCCCGCAAGATGACCCTGACTGATACGGTAATTGAAACCCTGTCCATCATAGCTTACAAGCAGCCGGTGACCAGAGTGGAAATCGAGAAGGTAAGAGGCGTAAGCTGCGACCACGCCATCAATAAGCTTTTGGAGTATGACCTGATTACGGAGCTTGGGCGATTGGATGCGCCGGGTCGTCCTCTTTTGTTTGGAACAACGGAGCAGTTTTTGAGATGCTTCGGGGTAAAGAGTCTGGAGGAATTGCCCGAAATGAGCACGGTTCAGCTGGAAGAATTCAAACAGCAGGCAGAAGCAGAAGTACAGCTGCAACTGGATATATAAATTGTATAAAAACATATTGTGAAAAATAGGAAAACATGCTAGAATATACTCAAAGCATGTTTTTCTTTATTTCAAAGATATTCTAATGTTCTGGCAGTTCAGAAATCTATGCTTTCAAATTCAATCAAAGAATGCCGGGAGAAATGCTTATGAGGTGGCTGCAAATTATGCGGGAGCAGAAGAATTGCTTAAGATAAAGGAAGAG
>JAZSII010000103.1:0-4376 GCA_045533725.1 Acetatifactor sp.
ATAGATGAAATGTGCAGGATTTTGCTGTACCTGTTCTAAAAGATACTGGCATTTTGCAAGGGCTGCTTCTGCCGGTGATGAGGAATCCGCAAGAATTTTCTCCAAATCCTTAGTGATGCTTATATAAACGGAGTCATCCAAGTCTGTTTCTACCAGTCCAAACAAAGTATCCGTAGAAACGGACAAGGTCTGCGCCAAAGGTACAATCATGGAAATATCCGGCATACCGGTTCCTTTTTCCCACTTGCTTACCGCCTGGGGAGTGACGCCAATCTGGCTTGCTAATTCTTCCTGTGTTAATCCTAATTTCTTTCTTGCATATTTAATGTTTTTTCCCAATGAAATCATAATAGTGTTCTCCTTTTTTGATTTCGGTACCGTACTTAAACTATAGCATGGTAAGAGGAAAAGAACAAACAATTCGTCATTTACGAAAATACAACGCAGCGTTGAGAAATGCGCATATATTTAAATCATTAGCGTATTTCTTATTTCGGACACTGATGTTAAAATAGATGAAAGAAGAGAATGTGGGAGGAGTTAAGGCATGGAAAAAAGCACCTTTGATTTGATCTATGACATAGTCAGGCAAATACCCAAGGGAACTGTAGCTACCTACGGTCAGGTGGCGGCTTTGGCAGGCAATATACGTTGGTCCAGAGTAGTTGGATATGCCCTTCATGTGAATCCGGACCCGGAGCACATCCCCTGTCACCGTGTGGTAAATCGTCTGGGTGAGGTATCCAAGGCGTTTGCTTTCGGAGGAGAAAATCGACAGGTAGATTTGTTGATGCAAGAAGGCGTCGGCTTTAAGGATGGCAAGGTGGATTTGCAGAAATACGGATGGAAACGAATGACTTTAGAGATGATGGAGGCAAACTATGATTAATGAGAAAGCGTTATTAAAATTTGTTGAGCCATACTACATAGATAAGGATATTATGCACAATATGTGGCATATAGACCTGGTTAAGAAAATGGTAAATAAAATATTGGCTATGGGTAGTTATTGTGTTGATGAGGAATGTCTGACATTAGCAACCTATTTTCACGGTTTCATTTACAGAGATGAGGATAAGATCAAGCAGTGGATGACGGAGCAAAACTATAGCGAGGACATGATTGCAAAAACTGTGAAAATTGCGTGGGAGTCACAGCGAAGTGAGATACCGGAAACGACGGAAGGGAAGATTTTGCATGATGCGCATGTACTGGAAGGCGGAAAGACCTATTTAATGGTAAAAACTTTGATTACCGGTTCGGTAAGAGGACAGTCATTGGTTGATACATTAGATTACATGGAGAAAAATGTTTTAGACAAAAATAGTTGTTATTTGCCGGAAACTATTCCTTTGTGTGATGAAATGAACAAATATACAAACCGGTTTTTTGAAGATTTAATAAGAGAAGTTCGATAGTAAGTATTGCCGTTATAATAACTTCTATTTCATGCCCATGATTCATACAATGAAAGGAGTATGTTTCATGGGTAAGCGGGTAAGAACATATATGAAGAAATGGAAAGCAGTGATTCTTTTTATGATAATAATAAAGGGAGTACTGCTTTTTTATGTAGTGCTAAAGGCTGGTCAGGAGAAAGGAATACTTGGAGTCAGCAATAATGAGGTCTATGCAGATTCGGAACAGAAAAAGATAGCATTAACTTTTGATGACGGCCCCCATCCTTTTTATACGGAGCAGTTATTGGATGGTCTGAAGGAACGTGGTGTAGTGGTAACTTTTTTTGTAACAGGCGAGCATGCGGACTTACATCCGGATATCATTAAGCGTATGCAGGAGGAGGGACACCTTATCGGAAATCATACTTACAGTCACATCCAACTTAGACAGGGAAATCGGCAGGAATTTGAGGAAGAACTGCGATTGACCAGCCAAGTCATTGAAGAAATCACAGGAGCGGAAACTCTTTATGTGCGTCCGCCGTACGGTTCCTGGGATAAAAGTCTGGAGAAAGAGTTAAATATGATACCGGTTTTGTGGACAGTGGATCCGTTAGACTGGTGTTCAGATGATGTGGGCAGTATTGTCAGGCGGGTGACAGGGATTGTGGACGAAAATGATATTATTTTAATGCATGATTATTTTGCGACCAGCGTCACTGCAGCCTTGCAAATTGTGGATGAACTTCTGGCGCAGGGGTATAGTTTTGTGACGGTGGAGGAGCTTTTGTTTGAATAAGTTTCTGCTATCAAAAACATTGCTCTTTATTGATAGAAATGATACAATAACTTTGTATGATTGCTCTTGTTTTGAGGGAGAAGATAATTACAGACAGAAAATGCCAGAATGTAAAGGAGTTTGAATATGAAAAAAGGAAAGAAAATCTGCATTTGCACAGCAATAATGATTATGCTGGTATTTGCCATGACTGCATGCGGTAAGAAAAACGGTGCCGACTTATATGAGAAAGGTTTGGAATTAACAGAGGTGCTTGTGGAAGCTGTCGAATCAGACGAATACTGGGAGAACATGGGCATTGGCAGTGATGAATTTTTTAGCTATGTGGAAGATATGCGTGAAGGAAAGTATACAGAACCGAAGAAAGTATATGTGCTCACTGTATCGGACAAGGGTATGGAGAATTTGTTAGAAGAACTGGATATGGAGGATGCGTCCGAAAAACTGCAGAAAACAATTATTTATAAAATGTTTGGAAGTATAACAACCAGATTTAATGCACAGATGGGCAGTACACCCCTTGCAGTATCCAGTGTTTACAATGTATCCACAAGCTTTGTATGTAATGATGCTCAGGAAAGCTGCGTTTACATTTATGAATATAAAAAGGGATTGCCGGTTGTTGTTACCTTTGCTGTAGGAGAGGATAATGCAGTTACAGCTACAGCGGGCTTTCTGATGTCCATAGATTTATTGGAGGATTTGGAAGAAACACTGGATGATACAGAGTTTTATGAAGAGATGGGAATCGAAATTGAAGAGCTTGACATAGACTAGAGTGACCAAAGAAATACTGTTTTTTTCAGTAGCTTTATGGTATAATTTGTATAGTGTTTTTTATGAATTTAAGACAGATACGGCGGGGGAAAAATGAAACGAGTAATACTGACAAAAGACAATGTGAAAAGAATCGGACGTAATCTCTTGGTGGGGGATGTGCTTTGGACTGCACTTTCTGCCAGCGGAGCAGCATTTGAATTTAACGGAAAAAAGTTAGAGGTTACCATTCTCGGTAGCAACAATGCATTAATGCCGGACAATCATATTAACTATGCACGAGTGGCTGTTTTTGTAAACGGAGAAAGGGTGGTTGATGATTGTATAGACTGTGATAAGAAGTCCTACAAGATATTTGACGGCGACTGTGTGCAGTGTGCGAATATTCAAATCATGAAGGTTTCTGAATCGCCCATGTCCGCAGTGGGTATTGAACCGCTTGTCTGTGATGACGAAGCGGTTATTACACCTATACCTGCAAAGGCACATACCATGGAGTTTATCGGAGATTCCATCACCTGTGGTTACGGTACGGATGATCCGGACCTTGCTCATACTTTCTCAACCGCAACAGAGGATGTTACCAAAGCATATGCTTACAAGACGGCCAAGCTTTTAGATGCAGATTATAGTCTGTTTTCAGCCAGTGGTTACGGCATTATTTCCGGATATACGGCGGACCCTAATGTCCGTACGGCGAATGAACTGATACCGACGTATTATGAATCACAGTGTTTCAGTAGGGATACTTTTGGAGAAGCAGGATTTCCGGCAGAGATTCCTTGGGATTTTACCCAGTACCAACCGGATGTCATTGTGATTAATTTGGGAACCAATGACGATAGTTTCTGTCAGGACACGGTGGAAAAACAGGAAGAATATGTAGAGCAGTACATAGCGTTTTTAAAAACTGTACGTAAAAATAACCCGGGCGCAGAAATTTTCTGTGTATTGGGACTTATGGGTGACCGTTTGTATCCGAGAGTTTGCGAAGCGGCTGAGAAGTATACCGCAGAAACAGGGGATATACATATTAACACCATACATATACCGGAACAGGACGGTAGCGTGGGATTCGTGGTAGATTACCATCCGTTACCGCAGTTCCACACCATGGCAGCAGAAGTAGTGGCAGCTGCTATTAAAGAAAAGATGAATTGGTAAAAGAGAGGAGGATATTGATATGTTGGTTACATTAGTGCCTTTATTTGATGAAGACATGAGAATTTGTGCGTATTCGTTGTTTACACAGAAATCAAACTATTTCTTAAATCCCAGTCTGTTAGGGACCGGACAGTTGGATGGTGCCGGCAGAGTGGAAGGCTTTGAGGTGATTCAGACCATGGGGATTGAAACCTTGAGCAGTGTGGATAACATATTTGTAACAGAAGTCGGAGGCC
>JAZSII010000274.1:0-4556 GCA_045533725.1 Acetatifactor sp.
ATTATGCCGGTATATGACAAACCCATGATTTATTATCCCTTGTCTACATTGATGTTAGCAGGAATCAGAGAGGTGTTGATTATTTCCACCCCCAGGGATTTGCCGGTTTTCGAAGAATTATTGGGAGACGGAAGCCAGTTGGGTATGCGGATTGAATATGCAGTGCAGGAGTATCCCAGGGGCTTGGCAGATGCCTTTATTATCGGTGCGGATTTCATCGGAAAGGATAGTGTGGCACTGGTTTTGGGAGATAATATTTTCTACGGACAGAGTTTTTCCAAGCTTTTGCGTGAAGTAGCGTCAAGAGAAAGCGGAGCCACCATCTTTGGTTATTATGTACGTGACCCGAGAGAGTATGGCGTGGTGGAGTTTGATGAAAACGGAATGGCTGTTTCCATTGAAGAAAAGCCTGAAAATCCCAAGAGCAATTATGCAGTACCGGGATTGTATTTCTATGACAATGATGTAGTGGAGATTGCAAGGAATGTGAAACCCTCTGCAAGAGGAGAAATTGAAATTACAAGCATTAATAACGAGTATTTAAGACGGGGAACCTTGCGTGTGGAAACCATGGGAAGAGGCTTTGCATGGTTGGACACAGGTAATCATGATTCCCTGCTGGATGCAGCAAATTTTGTGTCTGCATTCCAGAAGAGACAGGGACTTTATGTTTCCTGTATTGAAGAAATTGCTTACAAGAGAGGATTCATTGATAAGGAGCAGCTATTGAAGCTGGCAGAGCCTTTGATGAAAACAGAGTATGGAAAGTATTTGGTTGAGGTAGCAAATGGACTTTAAACTGAAACGTTTTTGTTTGGTGGCAAGTTTTTCGTTGGTGGTATTGCTATTACTGCTGGTGGTGTACTATGACAGACAACGTTCTGATGATGGAAAGCAGAAGGATGTCATGAATACACAGCAGGAATCGCAAACCTCCAAACCTATATATGCAGAAGGGTTTGAAACGGAAAAGGGGTATCAAATCGGATATTCCCTGACTGCATTTATGAATGATAGTGACTTTTTCGATAAAGAAGGAGAAGAGCTGTTGCCGGAAATAGAACGCTTGTCTTTGATGGTAACGTCAGTGGAGAAGGACCTCCGTATTCAGATATTGGACGGAACCGGAGTGCCGGTTCGCGGAGAGGAATTCACTGTTGTGCTGGAAGAGAAGGGTGAATATACGGATGATGATCGGGATGGTGTTATTTATATTGATCAGATTGCAGCAGGTGAATATAAATTATATTTGCGACCGGTAGAGAACTATACGGTACCATCCGGCATTACAAGAGTAAACGTTAAAAACAAAGTAGAATACGTGGCAATTAAGGATATTTCCGTGTTGATGAAGACAGAAGCGGATATTAATGCTATGGAAGAGGATACAGAACAGAAAAGTGCAGTGCAGGATTCGGACGATACAGAACTAAAGGACTTGCAGGTAACCATGGATGATTCCAAAGTGGGGATTGATGTTTCTAAATGGAACGGAGAAATTGATTGGGATAAAGTCCGTGAAGCAGGGGTGGAATTTGTGATTATTCGTGCCGGGTATCGTGGCTCGGTAACGGGCAGCTTGGTCGTTGATCCTTATTTCGAAAAGAATATCCGGGGAGCGCAGAGAGCAGGAATAGATACAGGCGTATACTTCTTTACACAAGCAGTCAATGAGGTGGAAGCGGTAGAAGAGGCATCCATGGTAATTGAACTTCTCAAAGGATATGATGTGCAGTATCCGGTATTTATTGATACGGAAGGTGCCGGAGGAGACGGAAGAGCTGACGGTCTTGACGTTGCTACCAGAACTGCGGTGTGCCAGGCCTTTTGTAATACTATGGAGAGTGAAGACTACAGAGCCGGTGTATATGCAAGCAGAAATTGGTATTATAACCAGTTGAATGTAGATGGCCTGCAGAATTTCTATATCTGGCTTGCAGAATATCGAAGCGAGCCTTTGTATCAGGGAAGATACCATATGTGGCAGTACACCTCAAAGGGCCAAGTGGACGGCATCGAAGGAAACGTGGATATGAACCTAAGCTACATAGCTCAGCCATAGCTCAAACAGATATGTGGGGAGCACATTTAACAAAACAATTTATAGGAGATATTTCTATGGGAAAAATCACAGTAGAAGCATGCGAAATAGAAGGCTTGAAAATTATTACCCCTACGGTACACGGGGATGCACGTGGCTATTTTATAGAAACTTATAATTATAACGATTTTAAAGAAGCGGGAATTGATGCCGTTTTTGTGCAGGACAACCAGTCAGCATCCAAGAAGGGTGTGCTCAGGGGTTTGCACTTTCAAATCAATTATCCTCAGGACAAATTGGTGCGTGTAATAAAGGGAGAAGTGTTTGACGTGGCAGTGGACCTGCGTAAGGGTTCGCCTACATTCGGACAATGGAAGGGTGTAATCCTAAGTGAAGAGAACAAAAAGCAGTTTTTTGTTCCAAAGGGCTTTGCTCACGGTTATCTGGTACTTTCCGATTATGCAGAGTTTTGCTATAAGGTAACAGATTTTTATCATCCCAATGATGAAGGCGGAATCATGTATAATGCGTCTGATATCGGTGTAGAGTGGCCAATTCCGGAGGGAGTGGAAATTCTTCTTTCTGAAAAGGATACAAAGCACGGTAATCTGGCAGATTACGTAGAGCGATTTGGAAAATAAACAGAATGTAGGAAACGTAAATTATGAAAGAGAAAAAAATCTCTAAAAAACTGGTTATATTTATTTTTTTAGCACTTGCTTGTATCATGGCAGGTGTTATTGTGTTACACAACAATCCGTTTGCGGATCCCAAGGAAGAGATGCTTAAGAAGGTAACTTCCTGTGCAGTTATTTTGTTTGCGTGTATTGTGTTTGTATGGAAGTATGACAAAATATCTGTATTGCCGGCTGAACTGTGGCAAAACAGAAGATTGATTTGGAAGTTATCCAAAAATGATTTTAAAAAGAGATACGCCGGTTCCTATTTGGGGGTTGTATGGGCAATGGTACAACCGGTAGTAACGGTGGTTATGTATTTTTTAGTGTTTGATTTGGTGTTTAACAGTCAGGGACCTGTGCTTGCAGACGGTACCAGAGTGCCGTATGTTTTGTTCCTGACCGCCGGACTGGTGCCGTGGTTTTTCTTCAGTGAGGCATTAAATTACGGTACGGCAGCACTTTTGGAATATAATTATCTTGTCAAAAAGATTGTTTTTAAAATCAGTATATTGCCTATTATAAAGGTAATCGCAGCCAGCTTTGTGCATGTATTTTTTGTGGGAGTGCTGTTGGTAATGTCTGCAGCATACGGATACTATCCGAGTATATATACCGTGCAATTGTTGTATTACAGTATTTGCCTGTTTGTCTTTGTTCTGGCGTTATGTTATACGACCTGCGCTATTGCAGTTTTTTTCAAGGATATTACACAGATAATCAGTATTTTTTTGCAGGTTGGAATGTGGGCGACCCCGATTTTGTGGAATTTAAGTGAGATGCAGGCTAAATTCGGTGACAAGGTTTTATTATTTAAGATTAATCCCTTGGTGTACATTGTAGATGGTTACAGAAGTGCTATTTTTGAAAAACAGTGGTTTTTTGAGGATTTCTTTTCTACCATGTATTTCTGGATTATTACAGCAGTGCTTTTCGGTATCGGAGCATTGGTGTTTAAACGATTAAAAGTTCATTTTGCAGATGTATTATAAGGCTTTGCGAAGTTGGGAGATTGTATGCAACAGGAAAATTCACAGATTGCCATTGACGTAAAAAATGTCAAAAAAGTGTATAAATTATATGAAAAGCGTTCTGACCGTGTAAAGGATGCTTTTGGTTTGCTGAAAAAGAATCCGCCAAAGAAGTATCATGCTTTAAACGGTGTGAGTATGCAGATTAAGACCGGCGAAACAGTGGGTATTATCGGCACAAACGGTTCGGGTAAATCTACGATTTTGAAGATTATTACCGGTGTTTTGAATGCTACGGAGGGTGAAGTGACGGTAAATGGCCGTATTTCTGCACTCCTGGAGCTGGGAGCCGGATTTAACATGGAGTACAACGGTATTGAAAATGTGTATTTGAACGGTACCATGATGGGCTTTTCGGAGAAGGAAATTGACGAAAGACTGCCTGCGATTTTGGAGTTTGCAGATATCGGAGATTATGTATATCAGCCGGTGAAGACCTATTCCAGCGGAATGTTTGTGCGTTTGGCTTTTGCGGTGGCGATTAATATTGACCCGGAGATTTTGATTGTAGATGAAGCACTTTCCGTAGGAGATGTATTTTTTCAGGCAAAGTGCTATCACAAGTTCGAAGAATTCAAGAAGATGGGTAAAACCATTGTTTTTGTAAGTCATGATTTAAGTAGTATCAGCAAGTATTGCGACAGAGTATATTTGCTTAACAAGGGGAATCTGTTGGGTGAGGGTTCGCCCAAGGAGATGATAGATGCATTTAAGCGTGTGCTGGTTGGTCAGTATGAGGATGGAGAGTTTGCCGGCGGAGGAAGCGCTGTGGTAGGTACCGGGGAAGGTGAGAGCCAGAATGCGGAT
>JAZSII010000116.1:0-7781 GCA_045533725.1 Acetatifactor sp.
AGCCCATCGACCCCATGCATATGAATGTGGGATATCTGGCAGAGGAAAGAGGTCTTTACCCTAAATATGCACTGATGGATCAGTTGCTTTATTTTGCCAAATTAAAGGGCGTTGCAAAGGATGTTGCCAAGGAACGTATTGCTTACTGGGCAAAGCGTTTGGAAGTGGAGGAATATTTATATCCCAATAAGACCAAGGCAAAGGGCAAGAAGAAAGAGAAACCCAAGACTGCCGACCAGCTGTCAAAGGGTAACCAGCAGAAGATTCAGATGATGGCGGCGCTTCTTTCTGAGCCTCAGCTTTTGATTCTGGATGAGCCTTTAAGTGGTTTGGACCCGGTAAATACAGACCTTTTCAAGAGTATTATTCGTGAAGAAATCGGCAAGGGTAAATATTTGATTATGTCCTCTCACCAGATGGCAACCATCGAAGAGTTCTGTAAAGACATTACCATTTTGAACCGCGGTAAAGCAGTATTGCAGGGCGATCTGAATGAGATTAAGAAGAGCTACGGCCGTGTAAATATGATTGTGAAATGTGAAGAAGATTTCGGTGATTTGATTGATAAGCACGGACTCCCCGTTGTGAATGAAACACCGGACGGAATTCAGTTTAAGGTAACCGGCGAAGAACAGGCACATGCCTTTTTGGCTGATTTATTGAAGGAAAATAAGAAGGTTATCCGTTTTGATCTTCGTGAGCCTTCTTTGCACGAAATTTTCGTAGAGAAAGCAGGGGAAGCACATGAAGAAGAGTGATTACATAGGATGGAAGGACGTCTTTCGCTTTTCGCTGGAACAGGGCATTAAGCAGAAAGCGTACTACGGATTCCTGATAGTGATATGTTTAATAATCATCTTCTCAATGCCGATTTCCAGTATGATAAAGGGTAATGGCGAAGATGAGGTATATACAAGTAAGGTTACGAAACTTACAATTTATGATGAAACCGGCCTGATGATTAATTATGCTGATGCATTGCAGGAAGATGCTTATGCAGGTGTACAGATTGTGACGGATTCTGCACAGAGCTATGATGCCCATGTGAAGTCTCTGGAAGAAAGCGAAGACAGTACAGAGCTGGTAGCTAAGATTGCATTTGATGAAATGGGTCTTTTTAATTTGACCTTTGTAAAGGCGGCAAGTTCAGCTTTGACAGAGGAGGATTGTAATTCTCTGGCAGGAGCGTTTGTGGCATACTTTGACGATGCAAGAATTACCGCGATTGATGTTACGGCGGAGCAGATGGAGTTCATTAACCAACCCGTTAATACCAAGGTAGAGTTCATTAGTGAAACCGGTGAAGTAATCCCTCAGGAAGAACAAAAAGAGGGAATCACCATGGATGAATACATGATGCTTTTAATCGGTATCATGATTGTCACCATAGTAATTTCTTTGAGCGGTAGCAGTATTGCAACCTCTATTATGACAGAGAAGACTACCAGAGTGGTAGAGTATCTGATGATAAATGTACGTCCCATGGCATTGATTGTTGGTAAGATTCTGGCCTCTTTGCTAATGGTATTGATTCAGGTTGTGGCAATAGGTATCAGTTACGGGATTTCCGTAGTTCTGAATACTGCTCTTTTCGGATCCAAGACGACAGATGTACAGAATGTGGTAGAAGGAGCAGAAATAAGTACTGTTGGTTTCTGGGAGATGCTTTTGGATATCCAATTCAGTGATGTTTTGGTAGCAGTTGTGGTTATTTTGGCAGGTATTATGTTCTATAGCATTTTGGCAGGTCTCGCAGGCGCTTCTGTCAGCAAGATGGAAGAGATGGCAGAGGGTATGAAGATATTCCAGATGACTATGGTAGTGGGTTCTTATCTGGGCATTGCCCTGTGTATTGTTTTGATGAACGGAGAAAATGCGTTATTTACCAATATTTGTTGTTTGGTGCCTGTTTCTGCGCCCTTTGTAGTTCCGGCATGTCTTATCTTGAATAAGATTTCACTTGCAATCGGTTTGATTAGTTTGGCGTTGCTTTTGGTATTTACCATACTGTTATTCAGCTTTACGGCCAAGGTATACGAGTCCATGATTTTCTACAACGGTTCTGTAATGAAGTTGAAGGATATCATTAAGGTTGCAAAGAATCGTAAAGTAGCAGAGAGGAAGGAGGAGAAACATGAATAAAGGTATGTTTAGCGGTTGGCGCCAGGTTTTCTCCTTTACCTTAAAGCAGGGAACTGAGGGGAAACGTTTTAAAACAGTTACCATCGGTATGGCGCTTTTGTTATTGATTGCAGGTATGTCTATCAGCGTGATTATGGCATCTGTCCAGAAGTCGGATGCGGAAGATGTGTCTCCTATCAAAGTAGTGCAGGTTATCGATGAAAGCGATTTGCATATTTTGGAACAGCCTGTCATAATAGAGGCTTTTACAGAAACTTATAAAGAGAAATATCCGACAATCTCCTTTAGCTCTGCTACAGGTACTGTACAGGATGTATGGAAAGGCCTGAAGAACGAAGCAGGCAGTGAAACTGATTTGATTCTGCATATTACAAAAAATGATGATGGATATGCAATGAATTTGTATCTTCCGGATATGGCAAGCATATCCGAAGGTGACGGAGAAGATTTCCTGTCCGATTTGTCCATGGTAATGGACCAGAGCAAGTTGATGGCTTCAGGTATTGCAATGGAGAAGCTGGTATATGTTTTGAGTGGTGTGAACTGGACACTTATGGATGCCGGCGAACAGGAAAAGACTGTGGGTGAAGAATTGGTAGGTTTGTTGCTTCCTATGTTGCTCATGTTCTTTATCTACATCATGAACTTAGTATATGGTCAGAGTATTGGTAATGTTGTCAGCTCAGAAAAGATTTCCAAATTGATGGAAATGATTTTGACCATGACAAAGCCTTACGGTTTGATTTTTGGTAAAATTTTTGCTATGGCATCCATTGCTATTATGCAGATGCTTTTATGGATTGCATGTTTCGTAGGTGGTTTCGTGGCCGGCGATATTTTGGCAAAAGAAATGATTTATCCGGAATACAACAATGTGATTTTGGAAGTATTCAACTTAATCAGCGGTCAGGACGGAAGTACTGCATTTACAATCGGAGCATTTGTTTTGAGTATTGTGACTGTTTGTATCGGATTCCTGTTCTACTGTGTAATTGCCGGTACAGTGGCAAGCTTTGCAACAAAGGCAGAGGATTTGGCGTCTGTTATGGCTATCTATCAGGTGATTATGATCGCAGGCTTCTTCGGTGCATATATGTTGCCGCCTTTGCAGGAAAGCGAGTTTATCAACACCATTTTGCGTATTGTACCGTTTACCAGTGCATATCTGCTACCCGGTGATTTGGTAGTAGGTAATGTATCAGTCGGTATGGGATGCCTGTACATGGGTATACTGCTACTTACCACCTTGGTACTTTTGATAGTGGCAGGTAAGGTTTACAAGAATCAGTTGTTCTACAGAGGACAGTCTTTCTTGGATAGATTTAAAAAGAAAAAGAAGCAGAAATAATGGAGAGGCCGGTTGCGAAAAAGCGACCGGTCTTTTATGATATAAGTAATGGGTGTGGTGAAAATTTGATGGAAAGGTATGAGGATTGAGGTGGCAAAATGAATTATCAGGAAATGAAGAAGGGGTATATCAGCGGATGGCATACCTGGAATGTACGAAGTGTGCTTTCCCATGTACATATGCCGGATGGATTTGCACTAAATATTGCATTTAAGGAATACAGAGAGGGGCATTATTTGAAAGAAACTCTGGTGGGTCGGTTTGCAAATGAGTATGGAAGAGAGCCTGCTGAAACGGCCTTCCCGGGGATTCATGCATTTGATGATTCTTACACAGAAATGACTTTGAAATGGTGTGACATGGAGATTCTGGTAGAGTCGGCAGTGGTGGAGGATGAATTAATACTGTTGGTTACGCCATTAAAGAAGCAGGTGAAACCGGCTATGTTGGTTTTGGAAAGCGGATTTCTTTGGGGCAAACCGGGTTGGATTGAAAAGCAGGGAGATGCGTTACGAGTTCATTGTGCAGAAGGAGAGCGTATGGTTTACACCACCGGATGCAAAATGGAAGATTTGAATATACCTACACAGGCGGCCTTTCTTTCGGTAGCGCTGGATGGACCGGTAGCATTTTCTACAGGTGTTTCGAGAAGTCTGGAAGAGGCAGAGAAACTCGTGCGGGAAAAATGTCATGCTCATGCGGTAAAAACTGCAGAATTCGGAGAGATGAATGATATGTATGAAGCCATGGAAAGCGCCCTCGGATGGGATACTATTTATGACGCTAAACATGATAGAGTAGTATCTCCGGTAAGCAGACTTTGGAGTATATCTGATGGTGGGTATGTGTTGTTTTGCTGGGATAATTTCTTCGCAGGCTTTATGGCAAGTCTGGGAAACAAGGAACTGGCTTACAGTAATCTGAAGGAGATTTTGAATGAACAGACCGGAGACGGTTTTGTGCCTAATTTTGCTTATGCTACGGGACAAGTCAGTGCGGACCGTTCACAACCACCGGTAGGAAGTGCCATGCTTTTGGAGACCTATCGCCGTTTTAGGGAAAAGTGGATTGTAGAGGAAATGTACGACGGGTTGCTTCGATGGAACCGTTGGTTCGCGGAACATCGCATGAATGCGGATGGCGCATTTTGCTGGGGAAGTGAGAAGATACCGGTTCTTTACGGAAATCGTTGGGAATCGGTCGGTGTGAATGATACTTTTGGAGCGGCGTTGGAGAGTGGACTGGATAATTCGCCCATGTACGATGAGGTGCCGTTTAATCAGGAGACGAACCGATTGGAGTTGGAGGATGTAGGACTGACCGGATTGTATATTTTGGATTGTAAATCTCTGATACAGTTGGCGCAGCTTATTGGCAGAGATGGGGATGTGAAAGAATTACAAGAACGTATGGAGCATGCCTGCGATGGTTTGGAAAATCTCTGGGATGAGGAAAAAGGATTTTATTATAATCGTCGCACGGATACCGGGGAATTTTCCCGCCGTATTTCTCCTACAAATTTTTATGCTCTGTTTTCGCCCAGGGTATCATCGGAGCGTCAGTTACGCATTGCCAAGGAGCATTACTTTAATACGGAGGAATTTTACGGAGAATGGATGTTGCCTTCCATTGCCAGAAATGATGCGGCATTTTATGACCAGGACTACTGGCGTGGTCGTGTGTGGGCCCCATTAAATTTCTTGGTATATCTGGCACTTACTAACACAGAGCTGGAAGAGGTGCGTCGCGATTTGGCTCAGAAATCAGCCACACTATTTATGAAGGAATGGAAAGAGCACAGACATGTGCATGAAAATTATTCAGCCATTACCGGAGAAGGTTGTGACTCCGGTAACAGCGATAAATTTTATCATTGGGGAGCACTTTTGTGCGTAATAGCCATGGCGGAGGCAGGCTATATTAAGGATTTTGGACAGCCATTGAAATAGAGTGAAGCGGAATTGTTACAGAAATTTATTGCATGCGGTATAGTTTCATGCTGCCGTCCGTATAAACTAATTCACAATTTCCGGCAAACCAGTTTGTATCAATGTCATAACTGTTTTGTTCCCAAGGGGAAATGACCACATAGGAAACGTCATATTGTTCAAACAGATTTAAGTTTTCGGCAGGTGCCTCGTACATGAGTTGTACCTGCTCTTTTCTTTGGGTAGTATTGATACCGTGGAAATACAGGAAGGTATCCGCACCACAAACTAAATTACGCCCCGTGAGGGATGCAATTTCATTGTTGTGACGGGTGTTGGTCAAAATCACATCTGTCGCTTTCGTGTGTTCTTCAATGTACAGAGCAAGTTTTATCTGAGAAGTATTGTAAAGGGTGTACTCGGATACCACTTCCCTTCCCAGAGTCAGCACTGCGGAAAAAGTACTGAAAAACAAAAACAATCCTGCAAAAAGCTTCGTACCCTTTATATGGCGGACGCTTTTGTAAAGCTCCACGCCGTAATCCGCCGCGACCAGACACAAGAGCATATAGGCAATGTACAGCAGCTTGTTGTTGTCGTAGGTATTGGGCGTAAATACGATTAATTCAATCACAAACCAAATGACTCCCGCAGGCAAAATCAGTGCAGAACCTTTTTTGCGTCCGGCACAGATAGCACCCAGAATCAGCAAAAGAGGAAGTCCCATGTTCTTTAGGTAGAACCAAGGATAGAACTCACCCTGATTGCCCCAATTGAAATGTCCCCGCAAAAATCCGCCTTCCGCCACCTGATTGAAGGTCCAAAAGCAAAGCTGGGGCATTGCAAGCACCAATACACAGCCAAGGAAAAGCCCCCAGGTGGGCAGGAGTTCTTTCATACCATTTCGTTTCACAAAGCATATCAGAAGCAGAATTCCTACTATCAGGCAAAAGGCAAGTCCCATGATACCGAATATCATAAAGTCTTCGGAAGCCAGACGCCCTTTGCCGTTCTGATATTGTAGGAAACACATGAAGCCTACAAAAACACCCAGAATAGGGGCGCCGAACCATTTGCTTTGTTCGGGAGCAACTACGTTACGATACAAATACAGTAACAGCCATGCGGCACTGATGAGTCCCATGCCCAAGAAAGAGTGGGTGTGAATCATGGGCAGTGCGCTTGCAAAAAGTCCGGCTGTAAGGAAGTATTCTTTTTTGTTGCAAAAGACTGCCTGATACAAAAGCCAGATGGCGGGGAAAAGAACCGCATAGCCAAATAGGGTGGCTCTCTGAGGCAGAAGCATATCCGCAATTACATTGACCCAACGAATGTTTTCCACTGTCAAATTGGTGGGTGTTACGTAAAAACCGGAAAAGAGTTCTTCAAAGGTATAGGTTTTTTCCCGGGACCAATTCAGAAAATAGCTGAAGCCCAAGCCACCGTTTAGGAAGAAAAAGAGATAAGCAAGCATGGCCTTGGCACGGGAGCCAAGCAAAGAGTGTCCTAGCAGATATACACTGCCGGCCACCTGCAAAAAAGCCGCAAGCATGGGCAGAATGTAAGCAAGCCGCAGAGACGAACCCAGTACGTAAAGACTGGAAGAAATACTGTCATTTAAGAAAGGATAGGACAGTCTCGCCCCCGGAAACAAAGAATATTGGGGCGGAAAGGTGCCCTGATTGGCAATGGAGGTAATAAAGCCAAGGTGCATGTTCATATCCCCGTAGGTACATTGTCCGGCTAACATGGTAGCCTCTGCACTCAATGGAATGGTATGGGTGTGCAACAGGTACGCCCAAAGAATAAAGAATAATCCTAAAACCACAAAAAACAGGTAATGATAACGTATGCGACGCAACCCGGAGAGGAATTGCGCTCCCAATATGTTCCGTTTGCAGATGCCCCATAGAAAGATGGGGAGTAGACTTATGGCAGCCAAGACGTGGGATAAAAAGCCAAAGTCAAAAAAGAAGGAAAACAGCACCGGTACCCATTGCAAGAGCAGGGAGCCTGCGACGCTACCCAAAAGTAAGCGTGTCAAAGCGCCTTCTTTTTTATATACGAGGGAGATGAGTATGATTCCTCCTAATTGAAAATATGTAAAATAGAGAATGGCGGTTAAATTGCCTAATGTACTTCCAAACATAATATTCCCTTTCTGTAAAAAGACACTTGTGCCCTCAGTATACCACCGGGGAAAAGAGGTTGGCAAATATAAAAAGCGGGACTATACTCATAATATAAATTAAATTTTTCGATTCTGGAAGATCTTAATTTCTGGGCACATCGCCCGTAATTCACAATAACAACAGAAAGCGGGCAGTGTACGGTTAGGGACATACTGCCCCACAAGCAGGAGG
>JAZSII010000174.1:0-13737 GCA_045533725.1 Acetatifactor sp.
TCATCGCCAGCTTGATAACTTAGTAGTTATCGTAGATAACAATGGTTTACAGATTGATGGTGCTATTGATGATGTATGTTCACCTTACCCCATCGACAAGAAGTTTGAAGCATTCAACTTCCATGTAATTAATATTGATGCTCATGACTTTGATGCAATCAGAGCAGCACTTAATGAAGCTAAGGCTACCAAGGGTATGCCTACCTGTATTGTTATGCACAGTACCAAGGGTAAGGGCGTTTCCTTCATGGAAGGTAAGGCAGGATGGCATGGCAAGGCTCCTAACGATGAGGAGTACGCTATTGCAATGGCAGACCTTGCAAAGATTGATGAAGAATTAGCAAAGGAGGAAGCATAAGATGGCAGACGTTAAAAAGATTGCAACTCGTGAAAGCTACGGTAATGCATTAAAAGAGCTTGGCGCTGAGTTTCCTGATTTAGTAGTTTTGGACGCTGACCTTGCTGAAGCAACCAAGACAGGCGTTTTTAAGAAAGCTTTCCCTGAAAGACATATTGATTGTGGTATTGCAGAGTGTAACATGGTAGGTATTGCAGCAGGTCTTGCAACTGTTGGTAAGATCCCTTTCGTAAGTTCTTTTGCAATGTTTGCAGCAGGACGTGCTTTTGAGCAGGTTCGTAACTCAGTGGGATATCCTCACTTAAATGTAAAGATTGGTGCAACTCATGCAGGTATCACCGTTGGTGAAGATGGTGCCAGCCATCAGTGTAACGAAGACCTTGCTTTGATGAGAACCATTCCCGGTATGGTAGTTATGTGTCCTTCCGATGATATCGAAGCTAAGGCAGCTGTTCGCGCAGCTATCGAGCATGAAGGTCCTGTATATATCCGTTTCGGTCGTGCAGCAGTGCCTGTAATCAACGATAACCCTGATTACAAGTTTGAAATCGGCAAGGGTACCGTAGTTCGCGAGGGTAAGGATGTTACCATCGTAGCAACCGGTATTTGTGTAGATTCCGCTATGGGTGCAGCTGAGAAGCTTGCTGAAGAAGGCATCAGTGCAGAGGTAATCAACATCTGTACCATCAAGCCTTTGGATGAGGAATTAATCATCGCAAGTGCAAAGAAAACCGGAAAGGTTGTAACTGTAGAAGAGCATTCCGTAATCGGTGGTTTGGGCAGTGCAGTTTGTGACTGCTTAGCTGAGAAGCTTCCTACACCTGTTAAGAAAATCGGTATGTACGACGTATTCGGTGAGTCAGGTTCTGCAGTGGCACTTGTTGCTAAGTACGGCTTAGATGCAGAAGGCGTTTACAAGTCAGTTAAGGCATTTATGTAATTATTCCAAATATTACAGACATATAAAAATGAGACCGGCGGTAACGAGAGTTACCGCCGCTTTTGTATGAATGGTACGTATCAATATATTCGGCACATTTGTGTACGATAATGCTATTTGACAGAGATAAATTGGGCAACAAGCACATTGTTATTCCAAGGAGTATCTGTTATGATTATTTTGACAAAAGATGCACATGACATAAGAAAGGATACGGAGATGAATATTTTATCACCTTCCATTTTGGCGGCGGATTTTTGGCGGCTGGGAAAACAGATTAAAGAAGTACAGGAAGCAGGAGCGCAGTATTTACATATTGATGTAATGGATGGAGTATTTGTACCTTCCATCTCCTTTGGGATGCCGGTGATTACTTCCTTGAGAAAACAGACCGATATTTTCTTTGATGTGCATATTATGATAGTAGAACCGGAACGTTATGCGGCAGAGTTTGTGAAATGCGGAGCCGATATGGTGACCTTCCATTTGGAAGCTACGGACAAGGTGGAAGAGACCATTGCCATCATCCGCGAAGCAGGTGCCAAGGTGGGCACCAGTATTAAGCCGGATACTCCGATTACAGAGGTGCTTCCTTATTTGGACAAGATAGACATGGTGCTTGTCATGACAGTGGAGCCGGGCTTTGGCGGTCAGAAGTACATGGAAAAATGTACCGCCAAGATTCAGGAGCTGCGTAAAGAGATTACCAAGCGTCAGCTGAATGTGGATATTCAGGTGGATGGCGGTATTACTGTGGACAACGTGCATGTGGTATTGGAAGCCGGTGCTAACGTGGTGGTAGCAGGTTCCGCAGTATTTAAGGATGATATCGAAGCAAACGTGAAAGCATTTTTGAAAGAAATGAAGTAGTTCATCCATACTTCGGTTTATGAGGAAGACGATGTTTGCAAAGTATAAGGCAAAGTTTTTGCAGGGATTAAAAGAATTTATAGAGAGTTTAGCATTTTTTGGAAAGTGGCTGCTTCTGGCTGCCGGTGTGGGAATTATAACCGGTATACTGGGAGCAGGTTTTTACTTTTGCTTAAGTCACGCCACTACATTTCGCCAGATGTATCCGGTGTTGATTCTGGGCTTGCCCATAGGTGGTTTGATGATTGTTTGGATATATCGTGCCTGTGGCAGAGAGCATGACAAAGGAACCAATACGGTTATTGCAGCAGTCAGGCAGGAAGATACCATATCCTGGAAAATGGCTCCGTTGATTTTTGTAAGTACCATTATTACACATTTTTTTGGTGGTTCGGCAGGACGTGAAGGTGCTGCTCTTCAAATGGGCGGAAGCATTGGTAATGGTATCGCACAGACTTTCAAGATGGACAAGAAAAGCGTAACCATGATGATTATGTGCGGCATGAGCGGTATGTTTGCAGCCTTGTTTGGAACACCCATGGCGTCGGCTATATTTGCAATGGAAATGGTTAGCGTAGGTATTCTTTATTACGCTGCATTGGTACCTTGTGTGGTGTCTTCGTTGGTAGCTGCAGAGGTGGCTAAGGCACTGGGAGGACATGCGGAGCATTTTACGGTGCTTGATATGCCGGCACTTTCTTTCCAATCTATTTGGAAAGTGGTTGTTTTGGCCATGTTGTGTGCGGGTTTGAGTATTGTGTTCTGTACCGTCTTGCAACTGGCAGAGAAGATTATTGAAGGCAAAATCAAGAGCCCCTATCTGCGAGTGGTAACCTCCGGTATTTTGATTATTTTGATTACTATACTGATTAACACCGATGATTATATGGGTGCCGGTGTGCATGTAATAGAAAGGGCCATGACCGGAGAAGTGCGACCGGAAGCCTTTTTGTTAAAGATGCTACTGACAGCCTTGACCTTGGGCGCAGGCTTTAAGGGGGGAGAGATTGTTCCCACCCTGTTTATTGGTGCTACCTTCGGCTGCCTGATGGGACAGATTTTAGGATTGTCACCTTCCCTATGTGCGGCAGTGGGTATGACGGCACTGTTTTGTGGTGTAACCAACAGCCCCATCGCATCGCTGTTACTTTCCTTGGAAATGTTTGGTATGGAGGTTTGGCCCTACATGCTGCTTGCGGTAGCAATCAGTTACATGTTGTCCGGTTACAAGAGTTTGTACAAGAGCCAAAGAATCGTGTACTCCAAGCTGAGCCCGGAGTTTATGAAAGAGAATAATACATAAAAAAACCTCTCAAATGTCTGGCGAATGAAAAACGTCAACATTTGGGAGGTTTCTTTTACCTCAAAAAATCCGCAGAAAGCAGATAAATAGGATTCAAAAATTCCAGTTTAGGAATCAAAGCGGACAGGGAAAAGAGCACCATACAGAAAAATACGCTCAGTCCCAAGGCGGTAAATTTATCTGCAGAGTATTTGCTGATACCTGCTACCAGCAGTCCGAAGCAGATAGCCACAAGCACTCTCATGCCAAATAATAGGACAAGATATCCCGTGATGGAAATGTACAAAGGAAATTCCCGCATAAAGGCGAGGCTCTGCACAGGAGCAGCTAAATCGTTGAAGCCCATACTGCTTCCGATATGTATCAGTTGGACTGCATGCATGGAAATGGCAATGAGCCCACAGAAAATAGCTACAATAACGGGTTTCCCGACTTTTGCCATCAGACGGCCCCGATAGGAGGAGCGGATTAGTTGGCTCATGTGGTTTTGCTTTTCATAAGCATAAACACCTGCTATAGAACCGATAATGGCAATCAGCTCCAGAAAGGATGCCCTGTGTCTGGTTTGTTCATCACGATTTAAAAGCAAATCATATGTATAGGGTTGGATAACCTGAATGACGTTGCCCGTTCTGCGGGTATACTCCATACCGTCCCGGATATTTTCAATGATAGGACGTAATCCTTTTTGCATGGAAAGGTTATTTTCCAACGCCATTTCATATTGACTGTACCAATATGTATCCAGCGGCTCTCTGCTTAATAGTTTCTCCAAAGATTCCCGAAGTCTGGCTTCTGCCTCCTCCAGTCGTTCCAATTCGCGATTGGCTTCCCGGTAAACTTCTTCATTTAATTCTCCATGATAGTCCATGAAAGACAAACGTTCCATGGCATCCACAGGGTAGTAGTAATTATACCTGAATGCTAACTGAAACTGGAGAATACACAAGGCCAATAGCAGAAGGAGTGCCCCTTGTCTGATATAAAGCTTATAAACCTCCCAACCTGCCAGAGTGCGTTGAGGTGCAAAGCGTTCCGTAAGCTTTCGGATTTTTTCGGTCAACTTTTCCAGGGTCTTTTTGTTGGAGACATACATTTTGCCATGTACCATAAAACCAATTACAGCCAGTAACAGAAAAATAACTGCGCAGGCTGTGAATGTGGCCTTCATACCGGAAACCGCCGTGCCGAAAATGTTTAAATATACGCAATCCGTAAAGTAATAATCGGTTTGCATAAAGGTATATAAATTCAGGTATTTTAATATATTCCATGCAGAAACAGGTTCTATGAGTAACGCAACAAGAACTTCAAACAAAATAAGTACAATTGCCAGAACGTACGAGGTCAAGCGACTGAAAATACCCAGCACCACATAGAGCAGACAGGCAGCCAGATAACTACCTACATATTTCATGAAAAAGGAGCATATCAGGTATCCGCCGATGGTAATGTCATAAGGACATTTTTGGAATTCCGGCAGGGATTGCAGGCTTCTGGATAACCCATCAGCCCCGAAGGTAAAGCAGACACTTAAAAACCCGGTGCAGTAAAGGAAAAACATGCCTACAAGGGCGGCAATACCCAATATACAGAAACGTTCCAAAAACAGTACGCCACGTCCGCGCAGGGTGCTTCGTACAATAAAGACCAATCCTTTCTTTCGCTCTGCAAATAAACTCATAACCACCGAAAAAAGAAAAATAATCTGGAAAATATCTGTTAACCGGTATTGAATGAACAGAACCAGCCCCCGGTTGTCACCATATTCTACCTGTACATTTTCCAAAGAAGCATATGCGTCGGAAACCTGCTCTAACCGGGAACTGGCAAAGCCGGATTGATAGACGCCCAGTCTGGCCATGCGGCGGCTGTTTTCCATGGTCCGTTCTAAAAAGCCCGGATATTCCTGCAGATACAAATTCAATTCTTCGCCTACGGGAGTAATACTTTTATTAGAATCTGCACAGAGTATTAAGACTCCTGCGTTAATCATGCAGAGTAAGGCGAGCAACAGGATGGTTTTCCTGCTGAATACACGTGTGAATTCTTTCATTGGCGACCCTCCGCATAGAATAGATAAACATCCTCCAGGGTGACATCCGCTACCTGTTTAAAGTCCTCCGGCAGATTATCCTGTGCAACCCGTAGTACAAAACCGGTCTGGCGCCTTTGGATTTGCCCCTTGCCGTAAGTTTCCTTCAAAGCATTTACCTCTTCAAAGGTACCTTGAAACTCCCGGACTTTGCCGGAAATTTCTTCCATGAGGTTTGTAGGAGAGTCAAATCTCAATATTTCTCCCCTTTTCATAAGAATTACCTTTTCTGCCACACACTCAATGTCACTTACCACATGGGTGGCCAGAAGCACAATACGATTTTTGGAAAGCTCTGCAATGTGATTGCGCAGGCGGATTCTTTCTTCCGGATCCAGACCAGCAGTGGGTTCATCCAAAATCAGGATTTCAGGATCGTCCAGCATGGATGCTGCCAACAGTACTCTCTGGCGCATACCGCCGGAGAAGGTGCCCAGCTTTTGGTGGGCATGCTTATCCAGGCCTACCAGAGCCAGTAATTCTTTGGTTTGCTCCTTGCAGGTTTTGTGCTTCATGCCTTTCAGGGCACCGATGTAGCGTAAAAACTGACCGGCAGTGAATTCTTCGTACATGCCCTGTAATTGTGGTGTGTAGCCGACCTTTTTGCGAAAAGTCGCACCCATGGTAAGTATTTCTTTGCCATTGTACAGGATTTCTCCTGAGGTACGCTTAATATTGTCCGTAATCAAGTTCAGAAAGGTGGACTTTCCTGCGCCGTTGGCACCAAGGATGCCGTAAACTCCTTTATCCAAAGTCAGATTTATCCGGTTGACGGCAGTAAAGTCCCCATATTTTTTTGTCAGGTTTTTGATTTCCAACATAACTATTTCACCTCTTCATAAGAAAATGCCAATTCCCACTGACCGTTACCGTTTAGAATATCTTCCACGGGACAGCAGTAAACTTCGTAGGGCATGTAGTAAGCCGGTATTATGGGTAAAATCTCATTATCATCTGTAGCAATAGGAGTGCAGATGCGATATAACGTATCATTGTTTATTTTGAAATCCAATACCGGTTCGCGGTTAAATCCACTCACGCGTTCTCCTGATTCAAAAAAGATTTCCCCTAATTTCTTTCCGTAATTTTCGTCTCCAATACCATAAAGGGTTACCCGGTCATCGGTGCATATGGCAAGCATGTCTTTATAGGGGAATGAAACCGGAGTGTTTTTAGGATTGTCAGCCTCAATATCTGTTTCAAAGGCCTCTTCATCAATCCAAGCACCTGTAATACTGTCATACGGGGTTACGGAAACACCGTATGACTGGGTTTCATCGTCATAAGTGTAACCGATGTTATAAAGTCGGTTAGGGGTAATAGCAGCAAAGGTTATCTTCCATTCCGGATTAGGCTGTTCCATTCGGTCTTCGGAAATAATATAGCGCATGTCCCAACCCATGGAATGAGTGCCTTTCATAAATATGTATACGTAATCTCCGCAGGCACGTAAATTATAGGGAGATTGGGATGTCATGTATTCCATTTCATAGATACTTTTGGTTTCGCCCGTGGTGATATCCATTTGCATAAGTCCGCCACCCATGAAACCGCGGCTGGCCATGCCGATGCGTACAAAATAGGGCAGGTAGGCATAGCCCTTGTGAATGATAAAAGGCTCCGGATGGTTGACTTTGTTGCAAATGGTATATCCTTCCCCCAATGTGTTTTCGCATTCGAAAACAGTACCTACCTTGTCGATGGCAGAACCGTCCGGTGCAACACGGTACAGGTTAAAGCGAATAATAATACCTTCCTCTTCCACACCATAAACGTAGATTTCGTTGTTGTACATAATGGAATTGATGACGGTAATATCCTTGTAGGTGGCAGTGCAGGAATCGCTGCCCTTGTGTTCACATTCGGGCTTATTACAGACCAAAATAGTTTCACCGGTTTCTTTGTCGCTATAACTAAGCAGATTTTTATACTCTCTCAAAGTGTTGGATGCATTTTCTTCTTCGAAATAGACGGCATAACCCCAATTATAATAATATCCCTTCTCCGTCTCCATAATAGCCAGAGGACCGTGGTTGGCCTGGTTATCCTCGGGCAGTTCCCTTTCTTTGGAGCAACCGCACAAGAGAGCAATGGTACTAACCAGAGTAAATAAAATCAGTGGTGCTTTTTTGAATTCCTGCATAATTATCTCCCCTCCTCATAAGAAAATGCCAATTCCCACTGTCCGATACCGTTTAAGACATCCTCTATAGGGCAACAGTAGACTTCATAGGGGATGTAGTAATCTTCAACCCGAAAGTCGGGCTTATTGTCTTCTGTTGCAATGGGGGTGCAGATGCGGTACAAAATACCGTTTTGTATTTTGAAGTCCATGGTTTTCTCAAAAGGATAGACGCTTACGCGTTCGCCTGCTTCTATGGAAATTTCTCCTATTTTTTCTCCGTAATTATCTTTGCTGAGACTGTAGAATACTACCCGGTCATCAGTTCCGATGACAACCATATCTTCATAAGGGAAAGAGACTAGGGTATCGTCAAAGCCCGCTATTATATCTGTTTCGAAAACCTCACTGCTTGACCACATACCGGTATTTACGTTGTAGGCATGAACGGAAATGGGAAGAGGCTCCATAGTAGTACTGTCATAAGAGCGGAGGACATTATAAAGTCGTTCCCCCATAGGAAAACTGAAGGTCATTTTGTAATCGGGATCGGGTTGCTCCAGGCGGTCTTCAGAAATGTGATACTGCATGGTACCGCCATAGGAATGGGTGCCGGTCATGTCCATATACACATAATCTCCGCAAGCGCGTAGATTTGTAGGGACTTCTGATGTCATGTATTCCATTTCATAAATACTGTTAACTTTTCCGGTGGTAATATCCATTTGTACCAGACCGCCGCCCATGAAGCCACGGCTCGCTAAGCCAATGCGGAGATAGTAGGGTAAGTATGCATACCCTTTGTGAATAATAAAGCATTCCGGAAGGGCGCCGACTATGCATCTCGCAGCGGTATATGCAGCACCCAAGGTATTTTCGCATTCGAAAACGGTGCCAACCTTGTCAATGGCGGAGCCATCCGGTGCGATACGGTACAAATTGAAACGTATGATTATGCCGTCTTCCTCTATTCCGTAAACGTAAATCTCGTCATTGTACACCATGGAATTAATGACAGTGATATCTTTGTAAGTAGCAGAGCAATCGCTACCGCCGTTGTGTTCACATTCCGGCTTATTGCAGACCAGAATGGTTTCACCGGTTTCCTTGTCGCTATAACGAAGCAGATGCTTTAGTAGTCGCATTGTGCTGTTTGCATCCTCGCCGCTGTAGGGGATAGCATAACCCCAATTATAATAATATCCGTTCTCCGTCTCCATAATAGCCAGAGGACCGTGGTTGGCCTGGTTATCCTCGGGCAGTTCCCTTTCTTTGGAGCAGCCGCACATAAGTGCAAGAGTGCCGGCCAAATATAAAAGCATAAAACGCAATTTCTTCATAGTGATTTCCTTTCAAGGTGTTTTACGGTGTGTAGGCAAATGCAAAGGTCCATTCACCGTTGCCGTTCAAAATATCTTCAATAGGGCAGCTGTAGACTTCATAGGAACAATAACTCCCCGGAATTTCTGTATCAGGTACATTTTCGTAATGGGTTTTACTGGTGGGATTGCAAACCTTGTACAGCTTGTTGTTGCTTATTTGGAACGTCAATTCGATTCCGTATGTATCGAAGGAAATGGTATTGTCTTTTTTATATTCAAAAGCTATTTCCCCCAGCTTGGTTCCTAAGTTTTCTCCTTGCCCGCTATAGAAAATCACTCTGTTGCCGGCAGCGACTACCAGCATATCCTCATAGGCAAAGGTCTGCCAGAAGTTTCGCGCTTCTTTTTGGGTAATATCTGTTTCAAAATTTTCTTCCGGCAAAGGATTACCGGTAACGGCGTCGTAAACAAAGCAGGTCAGGAATTCACTGTAAGTATCCGTTTCTTCGTCATATACGGAATCAAGGCTGTAAAGACGTTCTTCAGTGACCATATTCAAAACAATTTTGGGAAGCATTTCAGCCATGGCCCCGGGATAATCCAGAGTACCGGTAGTGATGTCATAGCGCTTGGTATTGTACATATCCATATATACATAGTTGCCAACCCCGCGCAGGTTGTAAGGGTAGTTGGAGGTCATATATTCCAACTCGTGTATAATCTTAGTCTCACCGGTTTCCAGATTCATTTGCGCCAGACCGCCGCCCATAAAGCCCTTGCTGGCTTTTCCAATACGCAAATAGTAGGGCAGATAAGCATAGCCCTGATGAATAATAAAACAGTTCAAACTATTGGTACCAAATGAAGTTGCCTGCTCCGGCATAAAGGCAACCCCCTGTCCCAAGGTGTTTTCTACTTCCAGTACGGTACCCACCTTATCGATGGAGGAGCCGTCCAAAGCAACCCGATAAAGATTCATGCTGATAATGGTACCGCTATGCTCCACTGCATATACATAGAGCTGATTATCATACATGACTGTATTGATAATACCCATCTTTTTATACGTGGCGGTGCAGGAAGCACTGCCGTTATGTTCACATTCCGGCTTATTGCAAAGGAGTATGGTTTCGCCGGTTTCCTTGTCATAATATCTTAAAAAATGCTTGAACTCCATGGTAGTTCCCAAATAGTTTTCGCCATTGACGGTGTGTCCCATGCGACCGAAATTGTAGTAGTATCCGTTCTCTGTTTCCATGATAGCATGGTAACCGTGATTGGCATGATTGTCGTCCAAATTCGTTTCTTCAGCTACGGATTCGTCCTGCTTCCCACAGCCGCCAATTATCATGATACTGCAAAGCAGTAGAGAAAAAAGTCTTGTTCTTTTCATATACAAACCTCCTGTTTACGATGGGTAAACATATTGCCTGATTTCATTGTACCTGTTTTCTACAAAAAGAAAACCACCTCCGTAGAAGTGGTTTATTTGGACGTAGAAGTGGTCAATAAAACAGAAATGGAAAAGGTTTGATTCTCTGTACGGATATCTACGGTGCCATTGTATTTGGCTACAATACGGCGGATTTGCTTGATGCCAAGACCGTGATTTTTGTAATCAGCCTTGAGAGTAACAAGATTGCCGTTTTCATTTTGTATGGTAGCATAGGGGTTCTCGCAATAAATACATAGCATATCCATTTGTCTGCCTACGCTTAGATGAATCTTACGCTGTGATTCGGGAAGCTTTTGTACTGCCTCCATGGCATTGTCCAAAAGATTGCCGAATAAGGAGCACCATTCATAGTCCGAAAGGGAAAGCTCTGCCAGACTATGCTTCATATCCGATTGTATATCTATATTCTGTTCTTTGGCTAAGGTGAGTTTATTCCACAATATCAAATCCAAGGCACCTACACCTGTCTGGGTAAGGGGGGCGGATTTTTCCATATCCTTGGTTATGGCGTGTAAGTATTTTTTTGCTTCCTCAACTTTGCCGTCTCCCAATAGCAGTGAAATGGCTGAAAAATGATTGTTCATATCATGGCGGAGCATTCGTAGCTCGGAGTAACGGTTGTTAATATCCTCAAAGTATGCCTTTTCACGACGTTCCTTGGCTACAAGTACTACCTTACCAAGCTGTCTGGAGGCAAAACCTATGGATGTAAACAAAATCAGTGCAAGCAGAATACTATACAAAAGTTCCGCGGCTACAGGAGTATCCCGGAGGAATATATTGTGATAACCGCCTATGAGCTGTTCTGCCTGAAACAAATTTTTTATGTCCAGGAACGTATTGGCTAAAACATATTTTTGTAGGATACCTATGGAAAGTATGCCGCCGCACCATAAAAGAATTCCCTTTCGCATACAGAAGCATGCAGTACTGAACAAAAACAGAATAAGGCATCCGGTACATTTCACCAGAGTACGCAGCAGAATCAAGGTGCCCATGGAAATAGAGTAACGGCAGGTTCTGAACTGTGGTATGGATTGAACCGGTATGGATAAATCGCCCAACTCCCAGGTGAAATCTGCGGCAATGAGTTCTGCTATAAAAATTCCTATCAGTCCGATTGTAAATAAGAGTATGTATTTGCGTACGGAGGAGCTTTGATAGGTATCATTGCTCTTTATCAGCCATATGGAGAGAAGTACTGCACACAGAATGGAAATGCTTACGGCAATAACATTGCTGAAAGGGTTTTGCAACAGCATATAGATACCGATGGTTACACTTGGTACTGCTTTGATGTTGCGTTGCGCAGCAAAGTCTCTGGCGGTTTTTTGAATATTATTTTGAGTCTGTGTCGAAAACAGGGATACATCATTCATTTGGTATGCCTGAGTCTGAATGTATTGGAGGTATTCGTCTCTGGATAAAACGTAGTTTAGTCTGGTATGACAGTAAGAAAGAATCTCATAACGGGACTGTGCCTGTTCCAGACTATAGGAAAACTGAGATTTTATATTGTTTCTGCTTTCGGCAGGATATTGCAGATGCAAATTCAAATCAGGGAGCTCGCTTTGTTCATCTGCCAGAATGCGGATGTAGACGCTTAACTGATTCATTTCTTTCCATAAAAGACTTCGTTGAATATCGTAGTCCTGCGGATTTATGTTGTCCAGAATATTACGTGCTTCCTCTGCCTGCATTTGACTTAGGAATACGGAAGAACCATCCGAATAAGTTCTTCCCTCCAGATAAAAGTATGTGGTTACGCCGCTTAACAGTATGGCGGATAAAAGAATCAGTAAAAAATACAAGGTATGTTTTTTCATTAGAGTCTGCCTTTCACAAGTTCCAAAACCAGGGACATAACTGCTTTTTTCTTCCGTCTGCTTAAGGGGAGTGTATCGCCGCCGACCATTTCCACATAGTCGTTACCAATTCGTTTAATGGAGCGAAGTCTCACGAAAACGGATTTGTATATTTCAGAAAATTCTTTGCCCGGCAGCTGTGCAGACAGCTTACCAATGGGGTGAGCACTGTAATAAGCGGTATCGGCAGTAACGATTTTGGTCCCTCTTTTTTCGGATTCCATATAAAGGATGCTGTCAAAGGGCAGAATTGCCATTTCCCCGTCTGCTGTCTCAACTGCCAGAGTGGAGCTGTTATACTTATCAAAAAACCGTGAAAGGGAATCTTCTAACCGGGTATCCAGTTGAGATTTGATAATATAGTCAAACGCCTCTACGTGGTAGCCTTCCAGGGCACGGCTTTCCACCCCTGTAACAAAGAGGATGGGGACGGTAGAGTCTGTCTTGCGTATTTCGCGGGCAATCTCCATACCGTCGCTTTGGGTCATCTGCAGATCCAAAACAAGCAGGTCAAAGGGGGCTTTGTCCGCATAGTCCTGCAAAAGCGCTGTACCGTCCGGATAAGTGAGGATTTGAACCTGTTGCCCTCTGGCAAGGAAGAATTCTTTTATTTTTTTGTACTCATATTCCAAGAATGTTGCTTCGTCCTCGCAGATTCCGATTTTCATGTTCGTCCTCCCACATGTGATTGTATTTTATAACAATGCCCGTTATGGGGCATTTTCATCCAAATATAATTGTACTCTGCTTTGAATAACTGCGGCAGTGTCCCGCGCACTTTTGCCACTGTTCAGATAGGTGTTCAACTCCTGATAAATAATATCCCAAACAGCAGGATGACTATTGTCTGCGGGTTTGGCATTTTCCAAAAAAGCAAGGTAATCGTCCAGATAGCTGTCACCGTTTGGCTTGGGCTGTATCTGCGCAGAATTAGAGTTGTCCAAGGTAAGCGGCATGTAGTACATACCGGAAACGGGGTCCTTGGTCAGGCGGTTTTCGAAAACATCCTTTCTGACCGGATGCACAAGGGTATATTGATTTTCGTAGCTTAACAAAAAGTTAAGGTATTCTTTGACTGCCGAATACTCTGTGGTACGGGCATTTACAACCAAATAGGTGCCGCTGAGAATTTCAGTGCCCCTGTCCGGAAATCCAACGATGTGGACAGCGGGACCGTATTCATTCATGGTTTGGCTAAAAGAAGCCAGACCGTCATACAGGCTTAGGGTAGAGGTAATAATCTCGCCCTGTATAAGCATTTTTTGCCTGCCGGCAATATATTCGGTACTTTCAAGAGTTGGGGCACCATATTGTTTACAAAGCTCCAATATCTGAATAAATGCTTCACTGTCAAAATAACAGATACCTTTCTCAAAGTCAAGGAAGGGAGAATTTTCTAAATCCGG
>JAZSII010000044.1:0-12685 GCA_045533725.1 Acetatifactor sp.
CCAATAACTGTTTTGTCTTTCCTTTACCTTTTTTGCCTACGATTAATTGAACCATTGGTGTGCCCTCCTAAAGTAAATTGATGAAAAGCTAAAATAGAATTAACATTATTTCACCTAACTCTATTATAGTGCAAAACCTTGTAAAAAACAACCATTATTTCGTGATTTCTTCTAACAAATCTGTCATTTGTGCATAAAGTGAATCTCTTGAGCCTGCTTTTAAGATAATTGCAATATAGGGTGCTCCGTTTTTGTCCTTGGCAAGTACCATAAGACAATGTCCGGCTGCATTTGTAGTACCTGTTTTGCCGCCGATAACAGTAACATTATCCGGTGCTGTTTCCTTTCCGTTTAAGAACTTATTGGTATTATTTACGGAAATTTGAATCGGCTCATTCTTAATATTATAATAAGTAGTATCATAAGAAGTAGTCTGAATGATTTCCACAAACTTTTCATACTTCAAAGCTTCATTAAAGATTAAATACAAATCATATGCCGTGGTATATTGTTGCGGATCAGTTAACCCGTGAGGATTAACAAAATGCGTATTTGTCGCTCCCAACGCCTGTGCTTCCTGATTCATCAATTCAACAAATTTGTCTACCGAGCCTGAAATATTTTCCGCAATCATCATCGCAACATCATTTGCAGAATACAACAGACAAATATACAGCGCCTGATTTAAGGTCATGCTGTCTCCGGCCTTCAGACCACATAGCTGAGCACCCTGCTCATCAATATATACTGCATTAGTTGCATTCAAAATCTGTTCCGGTGTTCCGTATTTAAGTGCTACAAGCGCTGTCATCACCTTGGTAAGACTGGCAGGATACAACTGTTCATGGGCTTTTTGCGAATATAAAATCTCCGCATTATTCACATCAAACAATATTGCCGCCTCGCACTGGGATGTATCTGCAAAATTCTGACTTTTAACATCATTTGTAACAACACACAGCTCCTGAGCAAAAGGCTGTACCGTAGCAGAATCGGTTGCCGCTAACACGTTGAACCCGCTTACAGAGCTATTTGCCGTATACGGAAGCTCATAGCTTTTATCCCCGCATGCACATACATTCAGTCCAAGCAGAAAAACTATTATCAATATCTTTATTTTAGGCAAAGACTTATTTGTACATTTCACGCCACTCTAAATCTCCTCTGTCCAAAGACTTTACTAATAATTCTGCAGTTGCCAAATTGGTCGCCAGCGGAATATTATGCATATCACATAATTTCACAACATTATTTACGTCCGGCTCATGCGACTTAGGCGTTCCGGGATCTCGCAAAAAAATCACCAAATCCATTTGATTATGCTCAATCTGCGCTCCCACCTGCTGTTCTCCGCCTAAATGACCGGCCAAAAACTTATGTACGTTAAGATTTGTAACCTCCTCAATCAATCTACCCGTTGTTCCGGTAGCAAACAATTCATGTTTACACAAAATCCCCCTATAAGCAATACAGAAATTCTGCATTAATTTTATCTTTGCATCATGTGCAATTAACGCAATATTCATATAAATACCCCTCTTTCTTTTGTTAAATACATTCACCCCAAATATATTTATCTTTTACTTTGTAACCTTACATTTAAAACAAACCCCATACCGACATACAAACTCATAAGCGATGTCAAGCCATAACTGACAAACGGCAATGGTAAGCCCGTATTCGGCAAAAGGAATGTTGCCACCCCTATATTAATAAACCCTTGAAAAGCAATTAATCCTCCCATACCTGCACCAATAATTTGCCCTGCCAAATCAGAGGAATTCCTGCCTACACTTACACATTCCAGTGCAATTGCCATCAACAGAACAATCACTGCAACACTACCCTTAAAACCAAACTCTTCGCCAATAACCGCAAAAATGAAGTCTGTTTGTGGCTGGGAAACATAATTTCCGTTAACTACTGAAGTAATTTCATTATTATTGTATCCCTTGCCATCAAGCATCCCTGAAGCAATTGCTGTTACGGAATTCAGCTGTTGGTAAGCTTCCTCCGTAGCATATTCTTCCGGATTAATAAATGCAAGAATACGTTGTTTTTGATAATCTTCCAGATATTCATTTCCGGGTTGCAGTGCAATGGATACCACAATAATAAATGCAGGTATTGCAATCGCCAGAATTCCTAAAATAATTTTCCAGCTTAATCCTCCGGCATACATTACCACACAGAATATAACAATCAACATAATACTTGTGGATAAGTCCGGCTGGGAAAATACTAAATACCAGGGTACCAGAATCAGCACAAGACAGGGAACCAAAACACGCACTGTATTAAAGGATTCCTTATGTTTCATAATAAACTGTGCAAAAAATAAAATCAATAATATTTTGGCAGATTCCGAAGGCTGAAATCGAAATGTTCCGATTTCCAGCCATCGTTGCGCTCCATATCCGCCCTCATCTCCCAAAAACTTAACTAAAAGAAGTAATAACAGATTACCAATATACATAAACCAATTCAGTTTGATAATCCATTTATAATTAAAAAGAGAAATCCCTACCATCATGACAAAACCGGCAATCAAACCAAATAATTGTTTTGTCTGCAAGGACTGCTCTGCGCTGCCAACTGCAAACACACCGATAATGGAAAGTGCCAATATCATTATGATTAATTTAAAGTCATAATTTCGCAGCTTATAATCCTTAAACATAGCATACCTTTCTACTATTTATTCAAATCCAATATGGGGATATTGGCACACAAGGCCGGAGAAGTTTTACTAATCTGTATCTCCATATTGTCAGTGTCTATCTTCATGTATTTTGATATCACTTTCGCAATATCCACTTTTATCAAGTCGAGCATTTCCGGTGAACAATTTGCTCTGTCCGAAATCAATAATATCTTCAGTCTGTCCTTGGCAACCTGACAAGAACTTTTCCTGCGAAAAAAACGTCTCATAGCAAACTCCTTTCTTATACCTTGTGAAAAATACCTGTTATCTTTGCCCAAAAAGATATGGATTTTTCACTATTATAGAAAGGAACTTCCTTGCCCATAATCCGATGACAAACATTGTGATAGGCATGTCCCGCAGGAGTATCGGTCCCTACCAATGGCTCTCCCTGGTTTGTTGATACTACAACATTTTCATCATCCGGAACAATACCAATCAACGGGATTCCCAATATGTCTACCACATCATTGGCTGACATCATATCTCCGCGACGCACCATGTCCACGCGAAGTCTGTTAATCAGCAAATCAATTTGCGTGAAATTGTTCGCTTCCAGCAATCCTACAATTCTGTCAGCATCCCTGATTGCAGACACTTCAGGTGTTGTAACAACCAATGCTCTGTCTGCTCCGGCAATAGCATTCTGAAATCCCTGCTCAATTCCCGCAGGACAATCCAAAATTATGTAATCAAACTGTTCCCTGAGTTCTTCGGTTATTTTTACCATCTGCCCCGGTGTTACCGCAGACTTGTCCTTTGTTTGTGCAGAAGGCATCAAATATAGGCCCGGATGCTTTTTATCACGAATCAAAGCTTGTTTAATCCGACATTTTCCTTCTACCACATCCACCAAATTATATACAATTCGATTTTCCAGCCCCATAACAACATCCAAATTACGAAGCCCGATATCTGTGTCTATCAGACACACTTTTTTTCCTTCATTTGCCAGACCGGTTCCCACGTTTGCGGTAGTGGTGGTCTTACCCACGCCGCCTTTACCTGATGTAACGACAATTACTTCACACATAAATCCTCCATTCTGTCAACTTGACAAATCACTGTAATCGTCGCCCAAAAGATTATATTTCTTCCAGGATCTCTTTGGTAAGTGGTTCCATTACAACCTGTCCGTCCCTAAAAAAGGCAACCTTAGGCTGAATTTTCTGGTGTATTTTCCATTTTCCTTTTCTTGATGGTCTATATTTGAAATCGCCGATACATAAAGCTTCCGGCTCCATTTCAAGCGCAATCACATAAGCCCCTTCCGGATTTTGGGTGCCTGCATGAACCTCTCCGTATAAGCCACCCATAATAATAATACTCTTTCCGGAAGTAACAACACACCCCGGATTCACATCTCCGAGCACGATGATACTGTCATCCATTTCCAGAATATCATTATTTTTGACTGTTCCTTTATAGAATCGGGCATATTCTCCCGTAGGAAGCTTACTTTGTAATGTCTGTAATGCTTTTATAAAATTATTTTGGGATGCATCATCTTTGCCAATGATACATATTACATTCAAGTCACTATTTTCACGAATCACCTCCAAAATAGCAACCTCCTGCTCTGCATTTAAAACTCTGCCTTCCAAGGATAATGCAATGTCTGCACTCTTAAAAAAGGCTCTGGATGATTGAAACTTTGCTGCAATATCCTGCAACAGAATATCAAAATCAACCTCCGGATTCAGTATTAAATTAATACCATTTTGAAAACTTTTAATTGTAAAAGAACTTTTCACAAATATATCTCCATTCTAAATTTCATTATCAGACACTCCGGCATCCGGCGTATTCGCCTCGCCGTTAACGATATCTTCCTCTGCTTCCAATCCATAATAATAGGATATAATATCATGAGTAGTCTGTGCTGCATAATCAGAGGAATAGCCAAACAAAATTCTTGTTGTAATTGCAATCTCCGGGTTCGAACCATAAGGTGACGCATAGGCAACAAACAGAGAGTGGTTCGGACGGGAGGTGGACTGTTCCGCCGTACCGGTTTTACCGGACACCTGCACTCCAAAATCTCTAAAGTAAACCTTGGATTCCACCACCTGGCGCATACCCTTTTGAATAGCATCCCAGTTCTCTTCCGGCATAACTATATGATTGTAGACTGTTGCATCATATTCCATGAGAATATTACCATCTCTGTCCCTAACGGAATCCAACAAGGTAAGATTATATACGGTACCTTTATTGGCAACGGCCGCAACATAACGTGTCAGTCCCACGGACGAAAATGCATTGGTACCTTGACCGATTGCCGAAGGAACCGGCAACTCATCAGATACCTGAGGTTGTGTTTCTCCTATTTCAATTCCGGTTTTATCATTCAATCCGTACATAGTCGCGTATAATGCCAAGGTATCCAAACCTTCCTGTGCATTATAAACACCATTTTGCGTGGATAAATTATATCCGATATTGTAAAAGAAATAGTTACATGAATTGGCAATACCTGCGGTTACGTCCATATTGCCGTGTCCGTATCTGTTCCAACACCATGGACCCGGATTGATCTTTGTAAACTGACCGGTACAATTAATTTTGGTCTTCAGGTCTATTTCGCCTTCCATTAAAGCTGCTGTAGCAGTAACCATTTTAAAAGTGGAACCGGGTGCACCTTTATATGTGGTTGCGTAATTGTTCATCGGCTTGGATTTATCAATCATAAGCTGATTCCAATATTCTGCATCAACGGTATTTGCCATTTTATTATTGTCGTAGCCCGGATATGTAACACAGGCCAAAACATTACCATTTTGGGTATCCATGATTACCACGGACCCGTTACAAGGGTCTAATGCCAATTGTGCGGGTGTAATATCCAGATTCTTAATACGGTTCATCATGAAATTATAGGGTTTCAACTTGCCGTTATACAAAGCTTCTTTTTCATCTTCCGGCACATTGATTTTACCCTGTTCACACAAGAGCATACATACATCCAAACCGCTTAATTTATCTTTTTTTATCATAAATCGATACATTTTCTTCTGGAATTCCAGATTCGTATCAATTTTTCCTAAAAGGTATTCACAAATTCTGGCATATATTTCTTCGGAATCAGAATATTGACTTTCCAAGTCAAGTTTTGTTACATCAATCCAATTCATGGAAATACAATATTTCAAGTATTCGTTAAGGCTTATTTTTTCTTCCGTTGCCCATGCAATTTGTGTTTTATCTTTTTCATCAATCAGGGAACGAACCAAAATACCATTATCCTTCAAAAGAGTAACAATATCACTTTCATAATTCTGATATTCTAAATCAAGCTTGTTATACGGAGTTTTGCTTTCGGTTAATTCCTTCTCAAGTTTCGCATAAACATCTGCTTTATATACTAAATACTTTTCATATACAGCCTTTTCACATTCCCCGGCATCACTTTGATTAAACTCTCTGATATCAATGACGCCATTACTGATTACCGCATAATATACATCATAAATAGGGATGAGAATATCGGAACTCTTTGCATTTTCGGCAGGTACATATTCCTTGATATTACGAATCTTGGAAACTACAATACCTGCAATATGCTGCTCTAAGATATCATATGCCGCACGTTGCAATTCGCTGTCCAGCGTTAAATAAACATCGTTTCCTGCCTGTGGTTCCGTACGTTCAATAATGCTGATTACTCTACCCATATTATCTACAGAAACCTTTTCGTAGCCCTTGGTTCCCTGCAAAACGGACTCCATATAAAGCTCAATACCGCTCTTTCCCACCATATCATTGATGGAATAACGGGTACCGGTACCTCCGGACTGTAAATCCTGCAAATTAAATGCATCTAATTCTTCGGAAGATATCTTTCCTGTATAACCCAAAATATGAGAAAAATATTTACTGTCTTCCGTATATCTTCTTACTGTATCTTCAACAATGGATACGCCGGGTAAATCTGCGGAATTTTCCATAATAACCGCTACAGTCTCCTGACTGATATCCTTTGCCACCGTCGTTCCGATATATTTACGATAACTGGTTAGTTTCATGGCATAACGGATATTTACCATTTGCAATAATTCTTTTTTTGTATAGCCTTTACCTACAACAAAATCAGAGGAAGAATCCCCCTCCACAGCATAATCGCCTATCGCAAAATTCTTTTTGGACGCAAGGAACTCAATTACTTCTTCTGCAGTTGCCACACGTTCCTCATCTTCCAATTCATCAACATTGGGATGTCCGTATACATCCGCCAAAAAACGGAGTAGCTTGGTACCCTCTACGTTAAATGCATAGTTACCGTTTGTATCCAAAATAATATTAAAATCCTCAACAATGGAATCTCCGTTCTTCTCAATTCCCTTAATCAATTTATAAATGGTATCATTTAACTTTTTATTCTTTCCACTGCCGGATTCATAAACATCTTCGATTTTAACAGAGTATGCCAAATCATCATAAGCCAGAACAACACCGTTACAATCATAAATAGTACCTCTTGAGCTGGAAATATCTCTGCTTTTCTCCGCCTGTAGCATAAACTTGTCCAAATACTCCTGTCCATGTACAATCTGCAAATCAAAACATCGATAAATCAGTACTCCGCCCAAAAAAATAAAAAGGAACGTCAGTAAAGTGATTCGGTTCGTTATGAAATTAATAATATCATCTTTAATTTTTTCAAACAAAACTTTATGCGCCTCTTCTTTCTCGACGTTCCAACCTTTTGTTTACTATCAAAAGAATCGGATATAGCAAACAGGTAATAATCATGGTATAAACCAATTCGGGCAAGATAATATTTGTAAAATAAAACAGAAAATCAAACTTACCCTTTAACATAAACAATAAAATATAACAAACCATTCCGTAGGACAAATCGCTGATAACAATTAAACCCAAAGGAAGTTTCAAATCCTCAGGATAAAAAATCATATTGAACTTTCCGTTCAAAAAGCCAATATACATCATAATCAATGCGTAAAAACCCAAAATATCTCCGAAGAAAATATCAATCAGCAGACCGCAGAAAAAACCGATTACCATACCTTCGTTTTCCCCGCGCATAAAACCGTATGCCGAAGTCAAAACAATTAACAGATTCGGTACAATCCCTGCAAATGACAAACTGCGAAACAGCGTGCTCTGCAAGATAAAACATACAAATATGAAAATAAATACTGTAAATTTTCTTAACACGCTTATGTCTCCTTATTCTACAGATATTTCTTCCTTCGTCTCCAAAATAACCAAAACCTCTTCTAAATGTTCAAAATCCACAGCGGGTGATATGTATCCGGATTTTGTCAGATTATTGGGATCAGACTCGATGGAATATACATATCCAATCATAATATTAGGCAGATACTTGTCACTAATATGGGAAGTAACAACCTTGTCACCCTCTCCAACATTATTCTGGCTGTCAACCAATTGACTGAACCGGATAACGCCGTCCTTCATAGCTTCCAAATCTCCGGAAACAATCATGGTATCGGAGGATACTAATGTTTTTGCAGAAACATTGGCATTATCCGAAATAATAGAGGTAACCTGAGCCCAATTAGGACCTATAGCAGTAATACGTCCTACAAGACCACCGTCAGCAATTACATTCATATCCAATGCAAGTCCGTCATCCGTTCCCTTATCTATTACAAAGATAGAATACCAATTTCCGGAATCACGACTGATGATCTTGGCGCCCACTTTGGTATATGAATCATATTCGTTATCAATTTTGTATAATTCGCGCAACCGCAGAAGCTCTGCCTTTTCCTGTTGCAAAAGAGTATTTTCAACAGTAAGCTCATCCACCTGTTCTTTTAAGGCGGCATTTTCCTGTAACAAATCTTTAACCTGCGCAAGCTCATCGGAACGATCAGATATCCAGCCACCCACATTTCCGATACCCTGCTGGAAAGGAACAACAATATACCCTACAATTGTGTTTAAGGGTTTATTCAAGGCATCCGTACTGATTGTTACCACCATTAATATTGTACACAAACATGTTAATGCAAAAAGGAGATATTTACTCGGAATCGTAAATTTCTCCCCTTTTTTCTTTACTACCGGACTCATTTACTCATTCCTTCTATTGCATATGCGACAGTTTTATAGTTATCATCATTAATAATTTTTGCAAGTCCTATGGCAACACTGGTCATAGGATTCTCTGACATATTTACCTTTAAACCGGTACCCTTATGCAATTCATCCGCCAAATGAGCCACCTGGGAAGATCCACCGGTCAAATAAATACCGTTACGATAAATATCTGCTGCAAGTTCAGGGGGTGTTCTTTCCAAAATTACTTTTACATTGTCAATAATGGTTGCAAAATGCTCCTCTAATGACTGATTAATCATCTCCGCAGGAATTTCTCTCTCTACAGGAAGACCTGTCACAATATCACGTCCGTATACCACCGCTCCGGTACCGTTTTCTTCTAATTCTGAAATGGAGCATTTAATACTTTCCGCCGTTTTTCCGCCAATAATCAGACTCAACTCTTTACGTACCGCATTACGGATAGAATCGTCAAATTTATTACCGCCCACTTTAATCAATCGGCTGAGTACAATTCCTCCCAAGGAAAGAATGGAAATCTCCGTAGTGTCAAATCCTACATTTACAACGATGACACCCTGTGAATTTTTCACATCGATACCCAAACCAAGACCATCCGCTACAGCCTTTTCTACAACCATAACCTTTTTGGCCTTTACATTAGCATCCTTTACCAAATCGTAAAAAGCTCTCTTCTCCACTTCCGTAACATCTGTAGGTACGGCAATATAGAAATCTGCGGGTTTTATGGTTCCCCCTTGGAAATCTGTAATAAAATACTTTATCAGCGTTTCCATATTCTTAATTTCTGCAATTACACCATAAGATAAGGGATAGGACACCTGAATATTTCCGGGGGCCTTCTCGTACATATCAAATGCAGAATCACCATATGCAAATAAAGTATGCTTATTCTCAATGGCAATCATATTCTTTTCTACTAAAATTTTGTCATCGTTCTTGCTGTATATTTTAATATTATTGGTACCCAAATCGATACCATACACATTGTTAGCCATGCAAAAACTCCTTTCTAAATATATCTCTCTTCTCTAAAGCTAAAGTAGCAATTATCGCCGATAATGATATGATCCAATAAAGGCATATCCAACTCTTCTCCCATTTTAGCTATATTTTTTGTTATAGCTATATCACACTCACTTGGGATTGGATTGCCGCTCGGATGATTATGAACCAGAATCAGATTGACCGCTTCGTATCTGAGCGCCTCCAAAAAAACATCTCGAGGCGAAATCAAAGACATATTCACACTTCCGCTGGACAAATCAATCTCTTTTATAATTTGCCCGTTTGCGTCCAAACAAACCACAACCACGCATTCTTTTTTACGATGTCTGAGTTTCTCCATAAAATAATCCGCAATGGTGGAGGGTTTATGTACAACCAGTCCCTTTTTTGCTGAAGCAGAATTGATTCGCATGGCCAATTCGGCAATGCACTTAATTTTAACTGCTTTTACTTCTCCGATTCCTTTTACCGTTGTCAGTTTCTCAACAGGTAAATCATACAGCCCCAGTAATCCTGTACGATTTGTTTGAGGCAGAGATAATATTTCTTCTGCAAGCTGTACTGCGCTTTTGTCCTTTGTTCCTGTTCTTAAAATAATTGCAAGAAGCTCACTTTCCGTCAAGCTTCCCGGACCATATTTCAAAAATTTCTCATATGGCAGATTTTCACTGTGTGAACTATACTCTTTACTTTTTTCCTTCTTCACTTACACTCCTTGTCCGCCTTCTCCGACGTGCAAGGTTTATTTTATAAATTTATAAATCAACAAAGCTATTATCACACCCAATACGCTGGCTATGGAAATCTGAATCTTCAAGCCGAATGTAAGAATGATAAAGCCGAGATTTAAAACAATGGGACTTTCCAATCCGAAAGTATTTCCATAATTGATAAAACTGTCTTTAAAAATATTACCGATATAACCTCCGATCACAAAGCCAATCAGTACGATAACAACAAATACCCAATTAACACTTCCTTTTCTCAAATCCGCTTCACACCTTTCTTTTGTAATAACCCGTAAAAATGCCTTTGTTTTTCCAAAAAGCACTTTATTATACTACCATATTTTGAGCATAATGTATATAATATTCCATGATTTTATTTCGTGGAATTTCTTAAAGTTTTGCAAATTTTTGACACTTCCTCTGTGGAAACAACACCCTTGTCAACCAAGGACTGGAGTGACTTTAAGATACCGAACTTTGCATGTTGCCAGGTGAGTCCTCCTTGGAAATATACAGCATAGGGCGGCTTAATGGGACCATCTGCGGACAGTTCGATAGACGAACCCGACACAAAAGCACCGGCCGCCATAATAACCTGCGCATCATATCCGGGCATATCCCATGGCTCCGGAGTCACATAGCTGTCAATAGGCGCTGCCGCCTGAATTCCCTGACAAAATGCAACAACACCCTCCGCATGTCCGAAGGTAACAGCCTGAATAATATCATGTCGACTTTCGGTACCGTTCGGCACTACACCAAATCCCAGATTTTCATAAATATTTGCTGCAAAAATCGCCCCCTTCAATGCTCCTGCTGTAACGGTTGGTGCCAGAAACAAGCCCTGATAGAAGGAAGACAATACACCTAAGGAAGCGCCCACTTCCTTACCAAGACCGGGGGAAGTCAAGCGATAAGCTGCATTTTCCACACATTCCTTCTTACCCGCAATATAACCGCCGATAGGCGCAAGTCCGCCGCCGGGATTCTTAATCAGGGAACCTACCACCATGTCTGCGCCCACATCGGAAGGCTCAATTTCTTCCACAAACTCGCCGTAGCAGTTATCCACCATACAAATCACATCCGGCTTAATATTCTTAATAAAACTGATTAATTCGCCAATTCGGGTTACAGACAAAGTAGGTCTGGTCTGGTAGCCCTTGGAACGCTGAATGGTAACAAGCTTGGTCTTTTCATTAATTGCCTCTGCAATATTATCATAATCAAAGCTACCGTCCGGAAGCAAATCTACCTGTTTATAACTAATGCCGTATTCTCTTAAAGATCCCCTGGATTCTCTGATGCCGATTACCTCCTCCAAGGTATCATAGGGCTTACCTACGGGGCTTAACAGTTCATCTCCCGGACGCAGATTGCTCATAAGTGCAAGTGCCAAAGCATGGGTTCCGCAGGTAATCTGAGGACGCACCAATGCATCCTCTGTATGGAATACGGAAGCATATACTGCTTCCAGAGTATCTCGGCCGATATCATTGTATCCGTAGCCCGTAGTACCAAGCAAACAGGCTTCGCTTACCTGATTGTCCTGCATAGCCTTAAGCACCTTTAACTGGTTATATTCCGCACGCTCGTCAATTTCTGCAAAACGCTCCTTCAACTCCTCCAGTATAGTTTCCCCATACTCGTAAACTTCCGAAGAAATCCCTAAACTTCTGAATATTTCAAAGTTTTTCATCTTGCTTTTATCTCCTCAATGTAAATATATTATTCTTTACAACCGGCTTTCTTTCTTCAAAAATCAGGTTGTATTTCTTTCCGTATTTTTCACAGTAAGCCTGCGCAGAGCTGCCTGTTGGTGCTTCTACAATCGTCGGGCTTCCGTTTCGTTGTCCCGTAATGGCAGGCCAGACAATCTGAGTTTTTTCACCCTCTACAGTAATTCTATCCAAGGCTTCACAATCCATAAATACCCACTGGTCCACACGTTTCACCGACGTCGGTAATGTAATCTCTTTTATCTTGGTTCCGCGAAAAGCAGATCGTTTTAAAAGTTCCAATGTTTCCGGTAATTTAACACTCTTAATATCAGTTCGCTCAAAAGCTTCACTCCCTATGTACTTCAAACCTTCCGGGAATGCCACGCCTTTTAAATAACGCTTATGAAAACTATTCATATCTGCCACACCTACGGTGCCTTTTTTGATGTATA
>JAZSII010000109.1:0-25988 GCA_045533725.1 Acetatifactor sp.
AAACCCGGTAAGTGAAAATTAACTTCCATTTGTCACTCCTCTCTTTTCCTGCGTTTTATGCCTCGTAAGATAGTTTGGTAAAGCATGCTGATGTGCCATCTGCCGTGTCAGCCACTGCGTATACACCTACACAACAACCCACAAATCCACCTGCCACTTCAGTAGAAAGCTTACGTACATCAATATTATCCGCAAGAATGGTTTCCTTATCGCCTTCTGCAAGGATTACGGAAGCCTTTAATAAGTCTATTTTTAATTTCAGAGTCACCATATCAGCAGTAACATCTACGCTACCAAGACAAGTATCCTCACTGTTTTCACACAAAATTACCTGTGCCTTACCACCTGCAATTTCAGCCTTTAAATGATACTCATTGCTCTGCACCAATACAAGACCTGCTGTTTTGCCTGTGGTCACTTCCTTGGTAGAAAGTTCAGCCGCCACTTCAAACTGATGGTGCTGCTGTCTGATTGCCACAAAGGAAGGACTTGCCTTTTCCTTTAAGGTAACCGTATCAAACTTCAGGCACAAACCTTTACCCTCTACCAATGCATACATATCATCCTTAGGATTTCGAAGCATCAAAAACTCATCGCCCAAAACCTTCATATTAGCGAAATCGTAAGTTCTATTGCTACCGGGCACACAGGTCTTATGACCGGTTCTGCAGGTGTAGGAAGTAGGATCTTCCTCCGGTTTCCACTCCGGCAAATCAATCTCTACAGTTTCTGTAAGAATACCTACACCAGGATTAACTACCGGCCACTCATTCTCCCAGGTAACCTTTGCAAGGAAGGTCTCACGTCCCATAGTAGTAAAGCCTTCCAAGGGTCTTACTGCCAACATGGTCATAAACCATTCACCATTTGGTGTTTCAATCAAATCAGCGTGACCCACATACTTGATAGGGTAGTCAAATCCCAAATGTCTGTGTGTCAAAATAGGGTTGCAGAAATTATTTTCATAAGGACCCCAAATATCCTTGCTTCTGCAAATGGTCACAGCGTGCTCCGGACCGGTACCGCCTTCTGCATGCATAATGTAATAATAGTCACCCTTTTTGTAAATGTGGGGACCTTCCGGCCAATGTACGCCCTTCATGGCACCATTCCAAACATTCTTGTGTTCACCCACCAATTTCATGGTGTTAATATCCAACTCCTGCATCCAGATATACCAGTCACCGTTGTACTTTACACCGTCCGGATTGGGATGGGTGCCTATATAATAGCACTTTCCGTCGTCGTCAAAGAACAGGCTGGGGTCAATACCGTCCGCTCCTTCAATGTAATAAGGCTCTGACCAAGGGCCTTCCGGATTGGTAGCGGTAACAATATAGTTTCCACCGTAGGAAACATTGGTACAAATTACATAAAAAGTACCTTTATGATAGCGAATGGTAGGTGCAAACAAGCCTTGGGAATGTCCGGCATTTGGTAAAGGAAGCTGTGAATTTCTATCCATTACATTACCGATTTGTTCCCAATGCACCAAATCCTTGCTATGCATCAGGGAAAGACCCGGAAAATAAGCAAATGTGGAATTAATTAAATAATAATCTTCGCCCACGGCACAAATAGAAGGGTCGGGATAAAAGCCCGGCATAATAGGGTTTTTTGCAATCACTGTCATAAAATTACTCTCCATTCTAATTTCTTCAATAAAGAGGGGGTGGCGCCCGGAAAACACCACCCCCACTAATTCAAAATATTTATTTAACTAGTTAATCAGTAAATTACTGGTTAGCTGCGTCGATGTACTCGTTGTAAGGAACTCTGATAGCTTCAAGAACTGCAGTTACATCAGTATTAGCATTCTGACCAAACTTCCACTGGAAAGGTTCGCCCATATCCAAGCTAGGAATTAAGCCATGATATGTAACCATACCTTTTTCAATCATCATGGTAAGAGTTTCATCAATTGCTCTGAAGTCGAAACTACCGTTACGATACTGGCTGAAATCTACATAGTTTTCATAACCAGGAACGTCGTCTGTGTACAAGTTGTATGCGAAAGCGATCTTCCAAGCTCTGTCAGCATCGTAGCATCCAGGAATAGATGCAGGGTTGTTCTGCCAGAAGTTGGTGTAATCGTCAGCCTGAGGTCCCTTAGGGAACATAACGAAACCGATTTCGTCAGTCATTTCCAGAGTTAACCAACCAGACTCATTTGCACAGTAAGCATCTTCAGGCATGAATGCACATTCGCCATTCATGAATGCCTGCTTGTAGTAATCCCACTGAGCATCTGCAGGTCTTACAAGACCGTAGTTCTTAAGAACGTCAGCCATCCACTCAAGAGCTTCTACAGTTGCAGGATCTTCAAATTCATATGTGTACTTGCCATCTACCTGACCTACGAATTCAGCGCCGTTTGAGTAAACTGCTGCACATACAGGCATACCGTAGTTAGCATCAAGACCATAAACATCGATAACACCATCGCTGTCGATATCTCTCTGAACCTTATCCATCATATCGGTCCAAGCATCCCAAGTCCAGGTGCCGTCCTTCTGCATATCGTAAAGAGTTTCAGGATCGATACCAGCTTCTTCTAACAATCTCTTGTTGAAGTAGATACCGGTACGAGGCTCTGAGTAACCCATGTACATACAGTTGTACTTGTCACCAGTCTTGTACATTTCATGAAGCTTGTTGCTCTGGAACTTAGCTTCTGAGAAATCTAAACAGTCAAGAGCACCTAAATCGTACATTAAACCGTTAGCCATAGCAGAAGTAGTTGCAGGGTCATCACGAAGAATAAATACGTAGTTAACATCATCACCACCGGTGGTTACGTAATCTACGAAATCTGCGGGAACTGAAGCCCAGTCAGAAATAGCCATCTGCTTGATGGTGAAGTTGTAAGTAGCTTCGATTTCATCGATATAATCAGCTCTTGCCTGCTGGTATTCGTTCTGAGGCTCTGCATCAGGATTTGACCACCAGTCACGAACGATGATTTCCATACCGCCAAGGTCATAAGCCTTACCTGTTGCAGGGTCAATCAATACTGTAGAAGTAGGAACATCTTCGCCGCCAGCGCCGCCTTCGCCGCCTTCGCCGCCAGCGTTGCCAGCGTCACCAGAACCGCCTTCATTACCTGCAGGAGCAGGAGTAGCAGTAGCTTCAGCTTCGCCTTCGCCGCCGCCACAAGCCAAAAGTCCAACAGACATAACTGTTGCTAAAGAAGCTGCCATCAGCTTTTTAAACATCTTACTTTTCATTTTTCATCCTCCTTAATCGTATATATCAACTACTCATCGTTCATAGAGTTCATCTTCCGGGTGCTCTATGGATTTTCGTTTTCAATATCGAGTTTATTATAGCACATACATTCACATTGTGCAATTACAAATCAAATATTTCTAAAAATTACATCATTTTTGTGCTATTTGCACATAAATCATCTTTCATTTTTTTTGCAAAATGCAGAAAATTTAAGCATTTTTACATCTTAATACCACTACTACTGATACTTTCAACGAACGCTTTCTGTGCAAATAAGTACAAAATAATCAACGGGAAGATAAACATCAAAGTACCTGTTGCCAAAATACAGTTAGAATAAGCAACTGAAATTGATGATGTCTGACCTAAAATTCTCATCATATACGCCGTTACGGTATCTACCAGTCTTGCCAAACCTGTACTTAACAGCTTGGTAGTTCCAAGGAACAATTTAGAGTAGAAACCGTCTGTCCACTGCCATACAAATGCAAACAAGAAGCATGAGGTAATAATGGGCTTACCCTGAGGAAGCATGATTTTCACAAATGTTTTCAAGGTACCGCAACCATCTACGTAAGCCGCCTCTTCCAAGTCACCGGGAATGGTACGGAAGAACTGACGAATCATGAATATGTACAAACCATTCTTCAGACCCATACAGGTAGCGCTCATCATGTAATATGGTATTACTTTACCACTTAAGTTAAGAGCCTCTCCCGTCGTCGCTTTAAAAATACCAAACACATCAAAGAACTTGAAATGTAAGTGCAGGGAACTGGAAATTGTCTGCGGCGGAACCAAAATAAGGAGCATAACGCAGGCAAACCAGAAATTCTTAAGCGGGAAATTAAATCTGGCAAAACCGTATCCAACCAATGTACATACTGCAATCTGCAGGATAGCAATAGTTAAAGAAATGGTAGCCGAATTAATCAATGAAGTTTTATAATCCAAAATTTCCGGATTCGCAACCAGTTTATAGTTTTCTGTCGTAAAGTTCTCCGGGATAGAGATAACGATTGGATTGTACAAATCCTTTTCCGGCATGAAGCTTACGGAAATCTTATTCAAAATCGGCTGCAAAATCAAGAAACACATACCGAATAATAAGATAAATCTACATAAGCTCAAGCCCCAATCCTTGAGGGTAGTCTTTAAAAGATATCCTTCTGATTTACGGTTTCTCTCCCAAAAATCATGATATTTCTTTACTTTAACTTTAGTCATAGTAGTATACCCCCTTCGAAATAATTAACGAAGTAATTCCCACATACACTATTACAATCAGGAAGTAAACCCATGACATGGCCGATGCAAATCCATATTGTAACTGCGTAACCATTACATTAGTTATTTTATCAATAACCTGATTATCACTTCTCATACAGAAATCGATAATCGTATAAATCCAGTTTACCAAAAGCAAACCACTTACCATAGGGAAGGTAATCTTCCAAAGACTTTCCCACTTGGTACATCCTTCAATACTTGCAGCTTCATACATACTGGATGAAATGGTCTGCAAACCTGAAAGGAAGATAATAATCTGAATACCTGATGCAATTGCTACATCATAAATATTATCAATAATTTCAAAGACCTTTTCAAAAGCCTTCACACCAACACCGGCTGTTCTCAGTAATTCTTCTACAGCAGCAGTAATACTGATACCTTCTGTGGTCATATCAATGGTCTCCTGCATCTTTGCCATCAATGCGTTGTTTGATTCCAAACCAAGGATAACACCTGATGACAAAATAACGGGAAGGAAGAATACCGCACGAACCAATGCACGTCCTTTAAATTTCTGGTTCAGAATCAATGCAACAAAGAAACTGAATACCATAATTGCCAAGGAGTAAATTAACATTCTGGTTAATTCTTCTACTAATAATCTGTTAAAACTTTCATCAATAAAGAAGGCGTTTTTGTAATTCTTCATACCTTCCCAGATGGGATTATATACACCAGATCCGAGTTCCACTGTACAGAAACTCATGTACAGTGACTCGAAAAGGGGTTTAACCATAAACACCAAAAATCCAAAAATAAATGGTGAAATAAACAGATATCCCGATATTGCCTTACGCTTTTGAAGACCAGCCAACTTATTCTTTTGCTTCTTCATAATCATAGCCCTTTCTAACAAAATCTTCTATCAATACAAATTACTTAATTACCTTATAATCTCTTGCAGGGATTACGCCATCCTCAGTCTGATAATCATCATAACTGTAGTTTACATAAACCTTAGTGCCGTCTTCATAAACGGTGCAAGACAATTTATCAGTAATATTGTCATGATCAACCATCTTCTGATTAAAGGTATGACCAAGTTCGGAGTTATATCTGTTATAAATATCCAACATTCTGTCATGCCATACTGCAAAATCAGAACCATAGTATTCGGTATACAATGTCTTCTGAAGTGCAAATGCATCTTCCCTCATAAATGTGAAGGATAAACCTGCACCATATTCTGCCGCATACAGAATTTCATCTACCTCATGTCCGCAGATATTAATCGGGAATCCGGTATAATCAACCATTCCGTGGATTGCAATCTGGTAGAACGGAATGAATTCATCAATCAAGGTGTACTTAGAACCTCTTAAGTCCATGTTGGTAACAATATCACTGTAAGGAACTGCATAATCATTACCATTGTTAATCATGATATTCATACCTGCATCGGACATCTCTTTTAACTTCGCTGCCTGCTCGGTCATTACAGCATATCTACTGCTGTAATCCTTCTTATAGAAGTCTGAAGAAAGGTCCTTACCCAAATCCTTAAATGCAACACCTGTACCATACTTATTTGCTGCTTCTACGAGATTATCTACCATCTCATGTGCAACATCTGTATGCAACAGATAATAAGAATCCAAACCTTCTCTTGCAATATAAGTTACATCACTGTACTCCCAAATTTCGGCTCTTTCCTTGGTAATTCTCTTAGCTGCATCTGAATAGGAGAAGAAGCCGTCCAACAGATTACTGTCGTATGCGTACTGGGTGATACCCTCTAAGTACAAATCAACTCCAAGTTCTTTTGCTGCATCGGAAAGATTCTGTAAATCCTTCTTGCCGCCCAAAGCACCGATTGTCTTTACCTTGTTGAGCACCTGCTGACGGATACCACCATTACACCAACCACTCAACTTAACAGACATGTTCTTGATGCCGTCTTCTGTTGCCAGCTGACGAATCATCGCTTCTGCTTCTTCATAAGTAGTAAGCTTCCAAGGTCTGGAAACCGGCACACCCACTACCTGACGAACCTTATCTACCGCACCGACAATTTCAAATACAACAGGTGCAGCTGTATCTGTATTCATGGTTAAGTCAGCACCGTACTTATCAAGCAAATAGCTCTGATAATTCTTCGCCATGTCTACATAATCAGTAGAGTTAAGAAAACGATATCTCTGGGTAAGAGTTTCTAACGGTAAGTTCTCCAAAAATACGTAAACAGCACTGTTTGCAATACTACCAACATCATATTCTTCTCTTACGCATACAGAGTATTCAACGTTTGCGTAGTTATAAGCCGCATTATCTGATTTGCCTGAAATATTTGCAGTAATTGAACCGTACGGAGCACCTTCCTCCAAAATACAAAGGAAGGAAGAGTCACCGTTTGCAATACCAAATGCATTAAAGCTGGATCTGGTATTATGTACTACATATTCACGGTGCAAACCATAGTCCCAAGCGTACATATTTGAATAGTATGCTTCCTGAGAAGTCTTTCCGTTGTTAAAGTTAATAATTGCTCCACCGCCTTCAGGTACAAGCAGGTAACCTTCATCCTCGGTACCGCCGGCACCAAAATACGGTAAGGGAGTTACTGTATAAATCGGTGTGTCTTCTCTGTAAGTCATTGCATCATAAGGAACTTCAACCACCAATTCATCACCGTCCAAACGATAGATGATACTTACACCAAAAATCGGTTTATCAGTGGTTGCTGTTGCGTTACTCAATTCGCAGTCAGCCTTATAATCTTCCATGGTATAACCGATGGATTCAAAAACCTCTTCAAAGGTTTTCTTCAAGTTCTGCTGTGTTTTAGGGTTTAATACATAAATAACTTCTTCTGCAAGGATGGGGTAATCAGCCAACAACTGTTCCTTCTTATCCTCATCTCTCTTTCTCCAGTTATTAATGTCATACTTGGTGTAATAGTCCTTAACGTACTGTGCGTACTGAGGCTCCATCAAGCTAACCCAGTGTTCAAACTTCTCTGCTGTAGTTACAGGCGGGATGTAGTATTCTCTTTCCACATCACCGATAGTGTAGTTGACACGAATATAATCATTCTCTACGTATTCAATATCGTAAATTCCCTTTGCGATACTGTACGCATAGTTGTTATAAGTGTTTGTTAATCCGGTCTCCAAACTGTATGTCATAAGGAGAGTGGATTGCATTTTTTCTTTTTCTGTCTTTGATGTAATCAGTGGATTCTCAGCCGCATCCGTCGGGTTGGAATACCAGATTTCACCGGTATCCTTAACCAAAAGTGTGAACTGTGTAGTTAATGGGTCAAGCGTCAACAAAAGTTCCTCATTCTCCAAAGTCATAGGGTCTTCGGTTCCTTCGTATCTTTTGATTTTGATTGCTTCCTCCTCCTCTTTAACTTCCTGGAAGGTCACAACAAAATATACCGCGCCCAAGATAACAGCACACAAAATAACGGGAAGAGCCCAGCGTTTTACCAGATTCAAAATTGCAGCTCCCATCGCTGATTTCTGTTTTGATTTATCCTTTTTCATTGTTTCTCCTGTCCTCTATTCAACCATTTCTATTTGTAGCTGTCACGCTAGATTCGGAATAACATTTCCTTACCCAAAGAAATAAAGTAGGAAATACCCTGTGAAATCATACTAAAGAATAACAATAATATGAAAATCATTACCAACATGGCAAATATACTTGCAACGGTAAACAATAAATTCTTACCAAATGAGTATTCATGAATCTGGCCCATTGCTGCAATAATCAACAATACACACCAAACCAATGAAATGGCACCCATCATGGTATAGAATTCTGCTTCTTCTACGGTAACCATGTTACTGAAGAACATCAGGGGAATCTGAATCAACACATAGGGTGTGAAACAATAGCATGTAGCCATGTACACCTGTCCCAGTCTTCCTTTACCATCGAAGAGTGTGGTAAGTGCCCAGTTACCAACTACCCAAAGGGCCAAGGGGAACAATACACTACCTAAATAGGTTAGCATGTTAAGTTCTTCCCAATATACATTGACGAAGATAAAACTTGTAAAACGTAATCTGAAAACTCTGACCAATAAGGTCGCAATTAAAATGGTATTTGCTGCTGCATATGTACCACGTTTTTCATGGGTCAAATCCCAGAAACCATCCAAGGGATGAGTGATGCAGTACAATGCGAACTTCAAAGAACCAATATATCTGTTAAATGATTCTTTTCTGCTTTTAGTAATCTTCATGTCTGCCTCCTCCCTTATAACCTAAATATATCAGCGGTATCAATTTCATGTTTGATTTTCTTATACTTGCCAATTCCCAAAGGAATCAGAATCAAAATCAACAAAACAACGGTAATTGTACCGATATTTTCTTCTACCCAGATCTTACGGTACTGCTGATAAGCCTTTGAGTAGTTTTCAGCATCGTATTTCAATTCGAAATACTCCATCGCCTCTTCGTATCTCTCCTGTCTTAAGAGAGCACGACCGATACCGATGTATGCTAAATCATAGTTTCCGTTTAATTCCATAGCATGACGCCATGCTGCTTCGGACTTCTCGTAGTTACCTACATCGAACTCCTCCATCGCCTCGTATACAGTCTCACCAAACTCTGTTGTAACAAACATGGTAATACTGCAATCCAGGTTATCCAAAACATAGAGCTCATTTCCCATATGCTCCACTGCGGTAGGAGAATACTGCTTTCTGAAGTAACCCTCCATAGGACCGCCGCCACCAAAAGCAAATACTAATTTACCCTGGTCATCATAACCGAACAAACGGCCTCTGTTACTATCTAAACAAACATATACGTCATTGTCCAAAACGGTTACATCCAAGAATGCGGAGGGACCACTATACTGTCCGGCCGTACCGCTATACAAATCACCGTAAATAGGATAGGTACCGTTTCTAACCAAAATGTCATTACCCATCATGTTCAGCTTACGAACCGCTTCTGCAGTTTCAGCATCCCATTCTTCCTGAGTATAACCATCGGTACATACATAAATGAATCCGTCCTTATCGATATATGCGTTATCATATTCTGTAGGAACGAAGGATTCCATTTTGTCTCTCTGTGCCTGTGTAGAGAATTTCTTCCATAAATAATCTACCCAGTTAAAGGTAACCTTGTTAGCTCCGATGAAGCCGGAGAACACACCGTCGTTCTCATACTTTACAAGACCTTTGTTAATACCTTCTGCAACGCAGTATACACGTTCTGCAGGGTCAATAACGATCTTTTTGGGTTTGAAAGGTGTATTAGGATCCAATGCCGCATCCACAGGTGCATCAAACTGCATGATGTAATTCAGGTTTTCGTCCATTTTAACGATTCGGCTGTTACCGTAATCTGCTACGAAAATATTACCATCCTCAGATACAGCGATATCCTTGGGAGACGAAAAGGTTGTTACCATTTCAGTTCCCCTCTTCGCCTTAAATCCGTATATATAACGAACCAGTTCAAAGGTTTCATTTTCACCGCGCTTCAACTCGATAATACGGTCGTTACCGGTATCACAAATGAACAATCTGTCGTCAATAACGAAAAGGCTGTCAGGGGATTTCATATTCATATCAAGTCCCAATTCCTTGTATGTAAACACCTTACATACCGTGTAGAAGTCAGGTGAATCCTGAACATCTCCCCACCAGTCATAATTGTACGTATAACTTCTATCCATCGCATAAGTGGAAATAGAAGTTGTTGCAAACACCACTGCCGCCAGCATCAATGCGGCGATTCTTGTCAAATTCTTCTTCATATGCCACCTCGCTCACATTATTCCTTCAAGCCGGAGCTTGCCATTGTTTCCAAAATCTGACTTTCGGAAATTACAAAAGTTACAATCGGAACAATCATCAAAACAACCATTACTGCGGCTGCCTGACCGGTTCTTGCGATACCACCGCCCTGAATCTGACCCATGGCAAATACCAAGGTCTTCTTTTCTTCAGAATAAATAAATGTACCAGCTTTGTTGTTCCACAAATCTCTAACAGAGAAAATAATCAAGGTCATCCATGCCGGCTTAACGTTTGGCATTACAATACCTGAGAATACTCTCCATTCATTCGCACCGTCAATCTTTGCTGCTTCAACAAGCGACATCGGAAGACCTTCCATGAACTGTTTCATAAGGAAGAGACCGATAGGGGATGCGAATGCAGGAATGATGATTGCCCAGTATGTATCAATCCATCCCAACTTGTTCAAAATCAAGTAGTTAGGAATCTGGGTTACCATGTAGGTAAACATCATCGCTACGGTTACTAATTTAAAGAATGTCTGACTTCCGGGGAAATCGTACTTAGAAAGCACGAACGCACCCATGGAAGCAATAATCAAATGTCCTGCCGTACCTATTACGGTAATAAATACGGTATTAAATAAATATCTTGAGAATGATACCCAGGATTTTCCCATTGTTACAAATAAGTCTGAGAAGTTATCCATTGTCGGGTTCTGCGCCAATATTCTTGGAGGGAATTTAAACAATTCATCCAAAGGCTTTAATGCATTGCTGACCGTATAAATAATCGGAAAGGCCATGATTAATGCCATCGTAACAAGAAACAGATACAAGAAGATGTCTCCGGCGATAGAGCGGTTCGGTTTTCTTTTTTTGATCAATTTCTTGTGATATACTTTTTCTACTTTTTCTTCTTTTATCTTTTTGCTCATATCAGGTTCCTACTCTTCTTAACAGATTTTGAATTAATTTGTTACTTAAGATCATCATCAAGAACAATACAGTTGCGATTGCACAAGCATAACCCATTTCAAATCTTGTGAAACCGTAGTCAACCAAGTGGGTTACAATGGTTCTTGCTGCATAGTCCGTACTGGGGTTACCACAAAGAGTAGCCGTTACATCATATACACTGAATGCCTGAGTAATGGACATAACCGCACCGAACATAAGCATAGGCTTCATGTTAGGTAATGTAATGTACCAAAGTTCCTGCCATCTGTTCTTAACGCCATCCATATATCCTGCTTCATACTGTGATTTATCAATACCCTGAAGACCTGCTACGAAGGAAAGGAAACCATTTCCTAAACTCATCCACAAAATAACCAGCATACAAATCGGAAGCATGTACTGTGGATTGATGAACCAAAGAATAGGGGTATCAATAATACCGATTTCCATCAAAAATGCATTGACATATCCGTATGCATCTCCTCTGAAGAATACAGAGAAGATAGCCAGACATGCAGCACCCGCGATAGACGGTACGTAGAAAATGATAACCGCAATGCTTCGAATCCATCTGGGTAATTCGTTAATCAGCCAAGCAAACAGGAAGGACATGATATATCCTAACGGTCCGGTGATAACTGCTATCATTAAGGTGTTCTTAATACTTGTTAAGAAGATATCATCTTCCAATATTAAGCTGATGTAATTGTCTAAGCCCAAGAATCTGGGGCTTTCCAAAATGTTGTAATATGTGAAGCTATAGAAAATAGAAACAACTACGGGCGCCACATAAAACAAAGTAAATATGATTGCATAAGGTGCCAGGAACAAATAGCACATTTTGCTTCTTTTCATTTTTTTCATCGCCACTGAGAAATTGTGCTTTCTCAGTGTGATGTATTTACTAAAAAACTCTTTCATTCTCCACTCCCCTATTCTAACGGCAAGCCGAATTCTTTACGTTTCTTTTTGATTTCTTCATCAATCTTGATTGCATAGTCGATAATGGTTTCTCGGCTGTCAGTCTTTTCATTGATTACCTTTCTAACCGCATTACCGATGTGACGTCCGGTATAGTATCCACCGGGTACTTCACGGATACCCACTGTCTGTTCCCACTGGGCATCTAATACCTTGATATCTTCCGCACTCCATGACAGCTGTACAAATGCGTCCTTATTCGCGGTAGCATATCTTGCGGATGAACCAAGCAACGCTTCAATCTCACGACCGAACTGAACCTGAGTATCAGTATCAGCCCACCACTTCATGAACTCCCAAGCATTTGCCTTAACATTTTCATCCTCGGTTGCAATCATCATGGTTGCACTACCTGTAATGAAAGATGAATGGTCTATGTAGGTCTCACCGTTTTCATCAACACGTTCTGTACCGGGAATCAATGTGAATCCCCACAAGCCTCTGATTTCGGGAGCAGATACTACCAATGTGTTATAGGTAGAATATGCTGCAATACCGATAGGCATTTCACCTGAACGGAAACGGCTTACGAAATCATACAAAGTAGGAAGGCCGTAGTCGTTAAAGTATGTTACATAATCATCAAATGCTCTGATACCTGCTTCATCATCAACAACTGTCTTCGTTCCGGCTTCATTATACATATCTCCACCGTACTGATATAACAGTGCAAAGTACATAGACAAGTCAGGCATGTTTGACATGGTAGCTCCGGCTGCTGTTGCATTACTGCTACCTGCTGCAGTAGGAATACCTACTGATAAGTTGTTACCCTGAATTGTAGGCAACATTTCAATCAAATCCTGCCAGGTTTCAGGAATCTCCAATTCCAATTCATCCAAGATGTCCTTACGATAGAACATAACGTTAAAGGTCTGTGTCTCGGGGACACCGTAAATTGCATCATCCAAACGATACTGTTCATAAGAGCTCGGTGTGTAATGAGAAAGTACTTCTTCCCATCCCGGGAACTGTGTGATATCTTCTGCAGCACCTCTTAATGCATAGTTTACAGGTTGATCTGCACCAACTGACAATACAACGTCAGGTCCGCGTCCTGCCATAACCGCATTCATAATAGCAGAAGGATCAACGATTTCCAGATTGACCTTGATTCCCGTTTCAGGAGTGAAGGTTTCATCAATCATGGACTTCAAAATGGTACCCTGGTCACGACCGGTAGTAATCCAAACCTTAACGATCTTGTCATCACCATCTTCATAGACATTACCTACATTATTGTAATCTACGATAAATGATGCACCGAAGGATTTTAATTCGTGCCATGTTTTTGTAAAGAAGTTTGCCTTATCAACGTCAGGCTCTACATTGGTACCACTAACAGTTATATAGTCAATATCCAACTTGGTCTCGCTCATGTTAAGCGATGCTGTACCAAGGGCTGTAATATTATCCTTGAAGGTAATAAACTCTAATGTAATCTTGTTAGGCTTTTCGCAGAAACGTTCCAGCTGCTGTGCAACAGTCTGTGCAGTTGCAATCTGGTCTGCCTTCTGTCCGCTGTACGCTACGGTGTCATCTACAAGCTTGTATAATCTCTTTGCTTCCAAATCCATAGCTTCCATGATTTCGGGATATACCTTATTAATATAGTAGTCTCTGTACTGGTCAGGACTTGCACCGGTATATACCAGAATCTTTCTGTACATCTGATTCAATCTATATGTAGAATCTTCCAAATCTTCCAAAATAGGACCAAGTCCTCCGAGCACTGCTTCCATACGGATGGTGTGCTTACCCTTTGTCAGATAGAAATTGTATGCATTTCCCTCTTCATCGCCCAAGGTCTTGCATTCCCAATCATTGCTGTAAGCAAAAGAAATTTCCTTCATTTCCTCAAAAGGAATTTCTCCGTCAATATACACGCATCTGTTGGCAACGGTACCTCTTGCGTAGTTCTGACGTCCCTTAATCATGATGTTGTAATAACCATCCTCAGGAACCTCAAACTCCCATTCAATCCACTGGCCTGCGCTTCTCCACGCTTCACCACCAACATAGTTGAGTACTGTACGTGTTACACTGTTAGGACTTGTGGTCGGTGAAGATCTGTCATATTTCGCATAGAGTGATGATTCTGAGCGATATGTAGATGTTTCACCTTCAATACGGAACATATAGTTCTTTGCCACATCACTGGACTTGTCTGCCGGCTGCTTTGCGGCATATTCCTGATAAGTATCAAGCTCTTCAACAGGAATAAGTTCCATTTTTCTAAGTACCATAGGTTCATTCTCAGCACCTAATGATATTGTATTTTGGCCGGCCTCGAAATAGAACATGTAAGGATCTGCAACATATCCTCTGTCATCCTTGAGGCAGGACTTCTGCCAAGTAAACTCTTCAACCTGCGAAGGACGAATCTCGTTTTCCTGGTTATCTAACTTAACCGGACCACCATCTTTCCAAATTCTTGTGAATGTAATGTTACGTGCATCTTCAAACGGAACCGCGCCGTTAATATATATGCAACGTTCTGCAGCAACACCACGAGACTGAGGAATCAGATATTCCAAATACACGTTGTAAAAACCGCTTTCCGGAACCTCAACGGTAAAGGTTACCTTGGAATCACTCTCTGTAGACAACGCCTGGCTTTCACCATAGAAATCATTTACTACAGAAACCTCTCCTTCATCCACAGTATACTTGTACAAGTCAACTTCTACACTTGTCTGAGGATAAGCTGCATTTGCATAAGCAGACAAATACTTGGAATAGGTGCCCTGTCTCTCTACACCGGCAATATCCTGTTCCAAATCTACTCCCGCATATTTCTCCTCAAAATTTTGAACCGGTCTTGTGCTCATCACTACACATATGACCGCTATTACTGCCACAACTGCGACTGTAATAAGTAGCTTTTTTCTAGATCTTCTCATAAATGCCTCCACAAGTAATAATACTTCCTTTATATCTTACTGGAGTATTATACGTCAATATGTCAAGAGTCGCTTATTAAATTTTGCTATTTATTCTTCACAAATTGCTTACTTTTAACCAATTTAGTTAAATTTCATGTGCATTCTTGCTTTTTTTCGGCAATAATGCTAAAATAGCTGTGTATAGCTATAGCAAAATTCACTTTTTACACTTGATTTATTATCATTTTTTACCAAAACATGCATAAAATGACATTTTGCAAACACAGCAATATTTAGCAACTCTTGGCATAACTACTTCCGGAGGAACTATGGACGACATATATTTCAGCAATATTCAACAGGATTTTTACTCCACTAACAGCGATTTTACAGGCTCACGTGAAGTTAAGAACACCCAGGAGATGGTAGAGTTTCACAACGCATCTACCATTCGTATCTGGCTGAACGAACAAAATAGCGGCTATCCGCCTCACTGGCACTCTGCCATGGAAATCATCATGCCCGTGGAAAGCAATTACACTGCTACCGTATGCGACATGACCTTCGACATCCAACCGGAAGAAATTCTCATTATTCCTCCCGGTGAAATGCACGAAATTTACGCACCTGCCGGCGGCAAACGCTTTATTTTCATGTTTGACCTTACCTTAGTAGGAAAGCTGAACAGCTTTTCAGGTATTCAATCTATTTTGGCACAGCCTCTTTTCATTACCGCTGAGACACATCCTCAGATTTATGATGACATTTATCAATTATTGCTCAGAATGCGTAATGAATATTTCAGCAAGGCGGAATACGGTGAGCTTACAATCTACTCTCTGCTGTTAAACCTTTTTGTGAAGATCGGTTACAACCACATTAACACCGGAAACCTTTTCCCCAATGTGCGTTTGTACAAACAAAAGGAGTACGTACAGAAATTCAATACCTTAATGGATTACATAGACGAACACTATATGGAAGATTTGAATTTGGAAACCATTGCCAAGTCCATAGGCTTCAGCAAGTTTCATTTTTCCAGATTATTCAAGCAATATACGAATTTTACTTTTTGTGATTATTTGTGTTACAGAAGAATCAAGGTCGCAGAAGAGCTTTTGGCGGAACCGGATTTGTCCATTACGGAAATCGCATTACAGGCAGGTTTCCCCAGCATTTCGACTTTTAACCGTCTCTTTAAACAACGCAAAAACTGCACTCCCAGTGAGTACCGTTCCAAAAACAACTTTACCGCAACCAAGAAACCTTAAAAGAAGGTCAAAGGAAATCCTTCCCTTGACCTTCTTTTTATTCATCATAGATATATCTGAAATCCTTAAATAACGCTTGTCCCCCGGTATTCTCCGTAGAATACAAAAATAATCCGAATCTGCATCCCATGCAGTGGTCCAGTCTGAAAAACAAACGATGGGTTTCTCCCGCGCGTTTCCAACGATTCTTATTTTGATAGAAAAACTCAGCCGTATTGTGCCCCGCTTCCATCTCAATATTAATACGCAACCTGACGGTATTATCCGATAGCTTCACTTTCTCTCTTAAGTTACCCGGCAAATAATCCGCCGTTCTGTCATTCTGGCGGGTTTCTTCCAGACGCCTGTCCACCACAATCAAATACAGATTGCCCAGTTCTTTTGTGATTCCCACATACCCGTAACAGCCTTGCAGCGCACATAATCCGGCCACATCGCCATCCTTCATACGGGAAGCATCCACCGTCACTTCCGCCGCACAGTCAGGCCACATGGTTCTTTGGGTAAGTGTATTTACAGCATGGGTTACATTGGTGCATATCTTACTGCTGGTCAAAAGCAAACCGCCCTCACGGGCAATTTCCCAATAACGCTTATCAGCGCAATGATTCCACTCCCATTGTTTCCTTAATTTGGGATGTGCGCCTGCCTCCGGCGGATAAACAAAATCATCCGAGGTATAAACCGGTTCATATTTATAATAAGGTCTGCTACCGACAACTTCTATCTCTTCCGGCACCTTGCCTGCCCGTCCGAATACCGGCATGTCGTTTTCCCATGTCACCGGAACAAGCACGGGAATTCTTCCCACAGCTCCGCGCCATTGATACAACATCGCATACCACTTTCCGTTTAATGCCTCGACCAAACCGCCCTGCGCAATCCCCTGATTATAAAAGCCCAGGTCGTCGCGCAAAACTTCGCCACCTTCAAATTCCCCATTCAGTGAATCCGACTTAAAGCATAAATGCGTCCTTCTGGCCGGAACGCTCTTGGGCCAATACATAGCGAACAGATAATATTTCCCGAATATCTTTTGGATGCGGGCTCCCTCGTAGCCCAAATATACATCCTCTTTTGTCTCTTCCAGTATTTTTCTGCAAAAACCGTCTTCCTTAAATGCCTTTACATCCGATGTCATTTCCTGTATGAAAATTTCTTTAAAACCATGCACCATATAAACCCTGCCGTCATCAAACAACAGGCTCGGATGATGCTTATAGCCGGCCAGTTCAACTCTTTCCCAGCTTCCTTCTATTTCCGTGGTGCTGTATATATACGTTCTGTCTTCTTCCTGTGCAGAAAAGCACACGAAAAACCGTCCCTCATTGTAGCGAAGACACCCCGTCCACATACTGCGGCCATAGTTGCATCGTTCTCCCGCCAAGCGTTCCCGGGGGGTATCCTCCAGCACCTCAAATACATGTGTTAATATCTCCCAATGCACCAAATCATAAGAACGCAATATCACTGCGCCCGGCTTAAAATGCATGGTCGTGCTTAACATATAATACGTATCTCCTACCCGGATAACATCCGGATCCGGAAAATCAGTTTTAAGAATCGGATTAGTTAGTTTCATTTCACTACTCCTTTTGATACTAATTTACGACCTGTTCTCCGTTTTCCAACTCAATTACCATATCACCCGCATCCATCAGACCGACATCGTGGGTAGTCATAATAATGGTAACACCCTCTTTTTTGGTCATTTCCTGAAACAGTTTGGTTACTTCTGCTGCCATAGCACTGTCCAATTCTGCTGTAGGCTCATCCGCAAGCAGGATTTTGGGTCTGTGGGCAATGGCACGTGCAATTGCCACACGCTGCTGCTCACCACCGGACATTTCCGCCGGCATGTGCTTGATTCGACCGCCCAATCCAACCATTTTCAGACATTCTATGGCGCGTTCTTCCCTACCCTTGCGCACTCCTGCAAGACGCAGGGAAAATTCTACGTTTTGCAGTGCATTCATGGTAGGAATCAGAGACACGGACTGGAATACATACCCCAGTCGTGTTCTTCTGAAATTTTCTTTTTCACGGTCCGAAACCTTACAAATATTCTTTCCTTCCAAAAGCACTCTTCCTACAGAGGGCTCATCCAAAGCACCGATAATATTCAAAAGCGTAGTTTTACCGGAACCGGAACGTCCCTTTAAAATAACCAGACTTCCCTCCGGAATCTCTGCGCTGATTCCCTTTAATGCTTCAAACGTTCCTGCAGCTGTAGCAAATCTTCTCTTAATATTGTCCAAAATAATTATTTTATTTGTTTCCTGTTCCATTAATCCTCACCTAACTTCAACGCCTTCGTTACATTCAGTTTCAATACCAAAATAACAAGTACCAGCAGGCAGACAATCATTACGCCGGCAACCACTATGTAGAGTCTCACCAGATCCGCCTGGTTGGTTATCAGCTTCAACGGAAGCACCTGGTCCACGGCCGCATATGCCGATTGCAACATAGGCACAAACATTTTAGATGTCAGCTTACCGATGCCGATACCCGCAAGAATAGACATTACACCGGAGAATATCTGCTCGTTAAACAACATATGGAACACTTCTCCCGTATGCATACCGCTGGCACGCAAAACACCAAAAATCATTTCCCTTGAACGGATGGACATCACCCAGTAAATCAAATATCCCGCTGCACAAAGAATCAAAGTAACAATAAAGCTCATGGTCAGAATACCGTTGGTACCCTGAAGCAAAGGATCCTCCACAACATTATCCATTGCTTTGCCCTTATCCGCGTACTTGGAAATATGTACATCATGTCTGTCAATCCACGCCGCAATATCCTCGCCCTTTGCGCCGTCCTTCAAAGTAATCCATATTTCATACGGTACTGTTCCCAGCTTCTGCTTTAACAGCTGATAGTGTGTTACCAGATAGTAATTATCCCGTGTATTAACACTGCCGTCAGCATTCAACGAAGTAGAAACCGGCTCATATCCCGGCCAATAATCAAAGAAATCAATGATTTTTCCGGTCATTTCTTTATCATCACCATTGTAGTAAGTAATGGTATCACCAATCTTGTATTCCAGCTTCGTTTCAAAATTGCGCGATACCAAAACCCCCTTCGGTTCTACCGCCAAGGCATTCAAATACTCATGATAATGCTTATACAAAAGTCCGTCTTCCAGTTCAGTATTTTCACCAAATTCCTTGGTATGAATACCCATTAACGTAATGAGCTGCTGACTGTTCTTCGAACCTTTCAAATAAGCCTTTTCATCAAAAATAACCTTCGTATAGCTCTGAGCTATTTCCAAATCCGCATACTTTCCGAAATCAGGTTCAAAGTACTGGAATTCAAAGCTTCCGCCTTCATCCGCATAAGCAGAGTTATCTCTCCAGATTTCCTTAATAATCACATCTGCACCCTTCAAGTATGCCTCATTGTCCATGGAATTCTGCAAAATGGTTCTCGCCACCGTAGCATGGAACATACCCAACGCAACCGTCAAAATCATGAACAGCATAATAAAGTGCTGCTTTGCACCATTTTTAATATTTTCCAGGAAGGATGCATAGCTTGCAGGACCCCAGAAAGACTTACCCACAGTATAGATAAGCTTAATCAGGTACGGTTGCAGACGCAGGAATAAAAGTCCCATACCCACAATAAAGAGGGATGAACTCAAATACAAAAGCGGATCCAGCGCTTCGCCCTTCAAAACGTCCACTGCAAGCAGCTCCTGCTTCTTGGAAAAGGTATAATAACCATACAAGGAACCACCCAGACAAATCACATCCAAGAACAGTTTTTCCCAAAGCGGTTTTCCTTTAATAGCTTTCTGCTGTTTTAACTTAACAATGGTCAACCTGCTGTGTTTCAATGCAGGGAGTGTCATTACCAGAACCGAAATTCCTGCCGCAGCCCCTGCGTAATACCAGGTTTCTTTTGTAAATTCAACCGGCAATGCAGAATTCATATTAAATTCCAAAAAGTTTCTGGCCGATCCCAGGATACTACAGAAAACTCTTCCTAACTGCATACCTATGACAGTTCCCACCAAAGTAGTAAACATACTCTGGTACAAATACAATCTCAAAATCTGTCCGCCGGAACTTCCTCGGCTCTTCAAAACCGAAATTTCATTACGTTCCATATCATACATCTGGGTTGCAATCATAAACAGGAATGCACAAAGAAGAACCAAAACAGGAATTTGCAGAATAAAAAGTGTCGCTTCAATTCTATCCTGCTTCTTGTTGTAGCTTTCCAACACCTCCAGATATCCGGGCATTTCAACAACGTTTTTGAAATTACTCTCATTTACCAGATAATTGGTATACTCATACAACTGAGGCACTACATCCGAATCACAACTGGTGTATTCGAACATAGGAAAATAAGTACAGGTTATTGTATACTTTACGGCTTTAGCACCCAGAAAATGCTCCCTGAACAGGTTCTCGTTCATAATACAAACGATGTTCATCTCCTCCGGAGAAACCTGCCAATAAAAATCATTATCATCGGCTTTATCAAACACACCCACAATCTTAATTCGGATAGGTTCCCCTTCAAATGTCTTTAGTGCATCAAACTCCAGCACCTCGCCTACCAGAAGATTCATCTCCACCAAGCAAGCCTGACTTACCACAACCTCAAAATTTCCTTCCTCATCCAAACCGTCTTCGGAATACATTTCACCTGCCAGCATTTTGGCATGAGCAGGCAAATTACTCATACTACTGAGTCTGAGTCCGATATCACCGGCATCATTTCGTTCCATAGTTGATGTCACCGGTGTTTTACTCAAGCTGTAATACATCAAAGTTTCTTTTTCCTGCACACCCATGTTGGTGTAAATCTGACTCAGCAATTCTTCCATTCGGGCAATGGACTTTCCTTCTGCATCTTTTTTGGAAAGCATTACAAATTCCAACAAGCCGGGCCATTCACTTTCTTCAGTCAAATAATGCTGAAACTCATCTTGAATCATACGGTCAAAAGCCGCTTCCTTATACATAGGGAAGCTTACCACGGTGGCACTCAGCAAAATACTACCCAGTAGTAAGCTGAATACCATCCATCTCTTATGCCATATTTTTTGAAACATTACTTTAAGCATAATACCATTCCCTCTGTCAATCCTTCTATTACCCAATACTCACTGGCATTGTAACCTGCTGCAACAAAACCAACCGCCTTTACATTACCCTGCTCATCCTTCACATAAACATAAGGGCGACCTTCTATTTCTCTTACCGCATTCTTGGGAACCACCAGAATATTATCCATGGTTCGAACGGTAGCTGTAACCTGATAACGATTAGGATTCCAATAGCTTTCTCTGTTATAATTACTCTGTGCCATATCCTCTATGGATTCCTCGGGCAACAAAATATACGCATAATCACTTTGCATTACGCCACTCACAGCTACACTTGAAATATTTGCTACGGTTCCGGAGCTCGTTTTTGTAGTTTGATCACGTCCCGTATAGCTTATAGTTACTTCGTTGCCGTAACGCAATAGCTGATTTGAGTTTTCCACCTCCAAATAGCAGGCTGTCTCATCAGCAATAGTGACAATAAAGCTTTCGTGATAAAGAATGGTTTCCTTGTCGTAATATGCCATGTTCATAACCACCCCGCTTCTGCTTGCGCGGATTTCGGTGGTAGCCGCATCAGATTCCATCTCCTTAATCAGCTTTTCAATCTCTGCAATTTCTTCTCTTTTTGCTTCAATTGTCTCTTCGTTGTCTTCATTGTTCTCTGCAATCAGCTCATTCAATCTTTCCTGTGCTCTCTGCAGCTTCACTTTATTTCTTTGAATCGCAATATCGTCCTTCTTCACGCGTACTGTTGCAATGACATCACCCTTTTCCACATGCTGATAGGGGACTACCAGATACTCTCCGAAATAGGTGGTACCATATTCCACAGGATTTAATACATCATCATACTCGGAATAAAACATATGACCGTTATTCTTAAACGCTGTGCTGTAGCTTCCGTACTGCACGGTAGCAGTGGAGCCGCTGTACTCCATGGGACTATCTACCATTACCACATCACCCTCTGCGATACCGGAAAGAATTTCCGTATATGCACCATCGGACACGCCAATCTTGACAGAAGTATAAACGCTGTCTCCGCCCTTCATGACATAAACAAAATATCCGTTCTCATCCTTACGCAAAGCATTCTTAGGCACGGACAAAACATTTTCTTTTTTATCCGTGAACAGTGTAATAACAGCAAAATCTCCCACTTCTATTCCGCTTATATCATCCACAAATTTAAAAGAAGTATAGGCTTTGCCTCCGTCTGCCGTAATCTTCGTGTACTCTTCGTTACTCATGGGAACATACTCTACTTCACAGCGTTTTCCATCCACTAAAGCATATATGTCCACCGCCTTGGATATGTCGGACTTGGAAATATAGTCAGTCATCAAAATCTTCTGTTCCATATCGCCTACTGCAATAACCGATTCTTCCGCCTCTCTGTTAGCACGATCACTCATATTGATTGCCACGATTTCTCCGGCAACCTTGGTTGTAATAGTATTGTTCTTGCGCTCCGCCTTCATGTCTCCAAGCTGTGCCACCAGATATGCGCGTTCCAAATCATACAATTCCTTACTTTGACGGAAGGATTCCTGACGCATATCGATATTATGGGCAAGGATGCGATACTTTCCTTCCCACATATAACGTTCACTCTGCCACTTTGTATATTCGGGGTTGGTTACAGTTGCGCCGTTTTCATCCGTAATGGTTTCAGCCGGCTTACTCTCATCGTAAATACTCAGAATTCTGGCCAGACGTTCCTCTTCCTCTATATCCGGAGCCAATTCCTCATCCAGCTTCTGCTGTGTCTTGACAATATTCTCATCCATGGAAGCAATCTTTTCTTCCATATCTTCAATCTGTTCGTCCAAGCTTTCCGTACTTCCTACTATCAGTACAGAATTCTCTTCTACCTGTTCTCCCCAAAAGCTTCTGTACTCCTCTATCTGAGTTGTTTTTGAAAAGGAATACTCCGTTACAGTAGGATATACAAATGCAGAATATGTTTTGTAATTATATATATTTCTATATGCTGCTTTCTCGCCGCTTACTGCTTCTACAACAGGCTCCACCAACGCAACCTCTGCCGCACCGGAAGCTTCCTCAGCTCCTCCCCCGCAGCTCACACAGGAGAATGCCAATACGCAGGCAAGAAGCGAACTGATTACTCGTTTCTTTATCATTTCAATATTACCTTCTCCCCTTCTGTCAGTCCGGAAATCACTTCTACATTTGTATCTCCGACCAAACCTGTTTCAATCCATTTTACTTCTCTCATATTTCCTTCACCCAGTACGTAAACATAGCTTTCATCTCCGGCCTGATGTACAGCCTTGATAGGCACCGTTAACACCTGTTTTCTCTCATCCAGAGTAAACTGAATGGTTCCCGATGCACCTACGCCGATATTCACATCTGAGGTGTCTCCGGACAAGGTAAACAGTATAAGTTCATCCCAGTTTTCCATATCATAAGGAACCACCTTATAAGAGCCGGCACCGGTTCCTGAAATAATTGTTAAGTCTTCTTCCTTACCCTCTTCAAAGTAAGATATCCAGGTAAGGTCCTTTGCTTCAAAAAGACATTCCGAGCTATCAATAATCTGAATAACCTCTTCATCCATAACAGAGGTAGAACCTTCCAGTCTTTCCTTAACCATTGCAACCGTGCCGTCCATTCCGGCATAAATATAGCAGTTCTTTTTATCCTGCTTCAAAATCGCCAGCTGTGCTTTATCCAACGCAATGGCATCTTCGCAGTCTTCTCTGGTATGACGGTAATTGTTTTGAATGCGTGCCACATTCTCCTCCAATGCCTTTTTCTCTCCTTCACTCTGTCCGCTCTGATACAGGAAACGGAGCCATAAAGCAGAAATCTCATTATCCTCATTTAATTGTAAATTACTCAGTATAATTTCATTACGGGCAATATTGTACTCCAGGGTACGAATCTGTTCATTTGCGTTTCCAATGTCTAATTCCGCCAAAAGCTGCCCTTTTACAACAGCATCGCCCTCTTGCACATAAACCTCCGCCACGCGTTTTCCACTGACCGAAAAGCTTAAGCTTTCGTCATTCACCTGCTGGTAGGAACAGCGAAGCTTCTGTGTTTTTTTCACATCGTCTATAGCCACGGTTGCCATTTCATAGACAAGTGCCTCTTGTTCCTTTTCAATCAGAATGATATTTTCTTCCTCTTCGGCTACGGTTGAACATCCTGTTAACAGACATCCCATCAAAAACACCGGCAGCCAACGACCCAATATTTTCCTCTTCATCTTTTCCCATTACTTCCTTCTAAAATACCTATTGTTACTGAGTTTACAGACTCATCTTTGACTATTTTACAATTCTCTTCACAGAAAAACTTCTTTTATTTTGCTATTTATACTTCAATCTTTGCTTTTTTATATGTTTTTCATCCTTTTAAGTACAAAAGAGCAATCCGCATAAATACGGACCGCTCTTTCTTTAAGTACTTCATAATGCTTTTAAACCAATTCTTTTGTACCTTCGGCAACTACATAGCTTGCGTCCGGTCCAAGATACGCTTCCTTCTTTTGGAAGCCCTTCCTGTAAATCACAATTCTTTCCAAAACCGTTCCGGCTTCCATGGCTCCTACACCGATTTCCTGTACACCTGCGTCCAGACTTATCAGGGTACTTACACGTCTTTCCTGATTCAATACGCCCATGCCCCATCTGGGATCACTGCTTTCTCCGGCGCGGAAATCCTCAGCAACCAAGGTCACCTTCTGTACGGCACCGTTATTTGCCTGCAAGGCCACATTGACGCTCTGCTTATTTACTACAGAATTGGTAGGTGCAACCACCAGTTCCACTTCGTATTCGCCTGCTTCTTCCACCAGGAATCTGTAAGAAACCACCGGCTTTTCTTCCTCCAAAGCAAATACTGCCGTACTGGGGAACACCTTCACACCCTTATCATATTTGCCATATCCGGTCAGGCTTTCAAAAGCACCCTTGGAAGTATCCTTCTTTGCGAAGTAATCTGCAGCGCTCATGGCAATCACGCCCTTGTTGGAAAGATGTGTCTTCTCCGGCAAACCGGATACATCAACACCCTTTGCGGACACCTCTACGGCAACCACTGTTTCCGCATCCTTAATAAGCAAAGTAACGCTTTCAGTGTTTACGGTTAATTTGCTTCTGTCACAGGCAAGCACCAGTTCCTCCTGCTCAGTCACTTCTCCGCCCATGGTATTCACACTTAACCATGCCGGCAATGCCTTATCCGGTGTCTGCGGTTCCACTACATACTGAACACTTCCCACACCGTCGTTGGCAATTTCAATGATCACCTTTGTATTGCCTGCATAGCAGAAATCATCCACTACAATTTTCATAGGCGCGCCATAATTCTTTCCGGCGGTAAAGAAGGAATCCTTACGATTCACTTTCAGACGGGGCTTATAAGCAGGCTCCACACTCATGATAACAGGATTACGATAATCATCCTCATTCCACTTGGTAAAGCCGATATGCTGTGCCATCTGCATGCCGTTCCACTTACCGTTCTTAAATGCTCCGAAGGCATCATAATATTCCTTATCCCTCTTCATGCATTCGCGCACCAAATCGCCGTATTTATTGG
>JAZSII010000187.1:0-5369 GCA_045533725.1 Acetatifactor sp.
GCAACAACAATCACATATTAATATTTCTAAAGGGAGAGTTGTTCGCAACTCTCCTTTTTGGCGCAAATACGGTGTATTTCGGAATGGAGGCAATGGGGAGTGACATTGTAAAAGTCCGTCAATTATGCTATAATATACAAGGAATTTGAGGTAGAAGAAAGAACAGACATGTAGGTAGTGTTGAATGGGATAAGGAGGTGTTTTATGAAAATAATGAAAAGAATATTGCTGTTGCTTATGACGATATGCATGGTATTTTCATTGGTTTCATGCGGGGATGATGAAGATGATAAACCTAAAAAGAAGAAAAAATACAAGACAGAGAGTTCTTTTTGGGATATTTGGGGAGCGGAAGAAGCTGATCCGGAACCAACCATAACCCCGACACCTACGCCAACTCCGACTCCGGAGCCAACCCCAGCGCCCACACCCACACCAACGCCTATACCCACACCAACCCCAACACCGACACCAACGCCCGCACCAACTCCGGAACCGGTTATCAGTAAAAAGGATGAAGTGCTGGGGAAAATAGAAGAGAGAATGCAGACAGCACCTATGACGCAGATGAAGTTTTATTTGGATGCATCAGTCAAGGTTAAAGTGGAAGGAATTCCCTTCAATCCCAATCTTGCAATGGGTGGTGAAGTATTACTTTCTCATGAACCCAAACAAATATATTCCGCTGTAGAAGTGTCTGCATCTGTGTTAGGGCAGGAGCTTGGGGAAAAATTAGTGACATATATATTGCAGGAAGATGTTACATATGCTCAATATCTGCATATGCAAAGCACGGAAGCATGGCAAAGGGCAGATGTTGGCACGCAAGTAAATCCTACGGCTATACAGCCCGAAAGAATATTACTGGCAAATAGAGAAAAGCTTTATTTTGATGAGAAAGCATATTCTGTATCCGGTGTCAATGCATATCGGATGAGCTTTGCCGCTACAGTTTTCGAAATGGCGGATGCATTGGGGTATTCGGATTTAGATAAGATGTTAAAGCAACAGGGATTTGGAGATGTCGCATTGGAGGAACTGTATCTTCCGGTTGTCTTTTACATTAATACGGAAAATTATCAGATAGTACAGATAGAAATATCCATGACCGGTGCAGAAGGTTTGATAAGTGATCTGGTGGATATGTATGCAAAGGAAATGATTGGTTCCATAAATCTAAGTGTACAAATCCGGAATGCGGTTGTATATTGTACGGATTTTGGTTATGAGCCTGTAGTAATGCCACAGCTGCCGCCGGAGGCGTCTGCTGCACGTAACGAGCAGTAGGTTTTTTGAAAAGAATGGTAAAAATTTCAGTTGTAAAATAATGCATTTTTGTATATAATAAAAGTACCTGAAATGTTCGAGACTCTTGTTAGTTTTGAACCTACATTTACTTTAAACGGGATTCCTATATTGCCAAGTGGCTGTCAAGCCCCCCTTCGTAAGAAGCCGTCAGGGGAAGGCAAAAGCGTGGTTGCGGTCACCCACCTAGCATTGCTAGGAGTCAAAAGGCAGGAGCCGGCATTTTGGGCATATACGAAAGATAAAGGAGAGTTGCTTGCAACTCTCTTTTTTAATTCTATTTCATGGTAAAACAGGCGGGAGAAAAGGGTTGAAGGAATATATTAAGTATAGATTATTATGTATTGCGACGTTAACGATGATGATTTTAACAGGGCTTATGCTAACGGAATTGCTGATAGAGAATAAAGAGGATGGTTTACAAACGTATGCAAGCAACTTTTATGAGTCTGAGCAGAATGCGGTGGAGGAAATTGTAATAGCTGTGGAGACGGAAGCGATAGGTACAACCAATACAGGTGAACCGGAATATTTTGTTTTGGAATGGGTAGATTCCATAAGAGTATTGATTACAAATAAGGAGACGGGAGGTATCTATCACGAGAATGTAGAAAAATGGAAAGGTAATCATGGATATCGTGGAGAAATACAGATAATAGAAGAGGATAGTGGGTATGTAGTGATAAATGAATTACCTTTGGAGGAGTATTTATACAGTGTGGTACCCAGTGAAATGCCTGCCTCGTATCCAATGGAGGCACTTAAGGCTCAGGCAATTTGTGCCAGAACATATGCTTATTTACATGTATTGTCACCGGCATATCCGGAGTGGAATGCACACGTGGATGATACTACGGCCTATCAGGTATATCATTCTGTAGAGGAACAGGAAAGTACGACACAGGCAGTGAATGAAACCTGTGGGATAGTATTAATCGCGCCGGACAAAATGAGTCTGGCAGAAACCTATTATTATTCTACTTCTTGCGGATACGGCAGTGATGCAAGGGTTTGGAGAAGCAAGTATTCTGATAATTATCCCTATTTAATGTCAAAGCATATTTCCGCGGAGACAGTATCACAAGGCATCGTGGAAACTATGGCAGGAGATGCAGGGATGCAGGAGCAACTGCACATAAGCGGTGAACATATGATGGATGATTTGGCGTTTGAGGAGTATATAAAAGCTACACATGAGATGGATTTGGAATCAGAAGAAGGCTGGTATCGCTGGTCATATGAGGTGGAGAGTGTAAATACAGAACAGATGCTGAAAAACATGAAAAATAGATATGAGGCAAATCCGGAGTTGATTATGACTTTGGAAGGCGGACAATATATCAGTAAATCCGTTGAAGAATTAGATGTGTTGGTTGATATCCAAATAGAAAAGCGCGGAAGCGGAGGCGTTGCAGATGAATTACTGATTATTACAGAGAAGAATGTTTACAAAGTAATTACGGAGTTAAACATCCGTTATGTTTTGAATGATGGAAAAACAAAGGTGAATAAACAGGATGGGGTTGCTGTTTCCATGCCTTCATTATTGCCCAGTGCCTTTATTTCAATAGAAAACCAATATGAAGACGGGAAGGTAACAGGATACAAAATTTATGGCGGAGGTTTTGGACACGGAGCCGGTATGAGTCAGAATGCAGCAAAGGCGATGGCGCAGGAAGGAATGACAGCAGAGGAAATCTTGAGCTTCTTTTTTGTGGATTGTGTACTTGGTATAAGTGAGAAAGAAGGAATGATGCATGACAGATAATTTGTGGAACGCATATTATGAAGCACGGGATTTTTTGAAAAAAATGAAGAGTATAAATTTAAGTGCATATGCATCCAGTACAGCTTTTTTTATATTTGTATCATTGGTCCCCATTCTGCTTGTAATATGTGCAATTATTCCGTTTACCCCGTTAACCAAAGAAAATCTCATTCGAATTCTTGTTGATGTTGTGCCTATTCGGATGGAAGGAATTGTAATTAATATTATTGAAAATGTGTATGTACGTTCAGCAGGTGTTTTGTCTGCAGCGATTCTTTTGACTTTGTGGTCTGCGGGAAAAGGAGTTTTGGCGGTTATCACAGGTCTGAATGCAGTAAATGATGTGGAGGAGGAGAGAAATTATTTTGTGGTAAGAGTATTTGCTTCCTTCTATACGCTTATTATGCTGTTGATTGTGTTGGTTTCCATGATTATTCTGGTATTCGGAAATCAGCTGGTAAGGATGATAATTTCCGACAGTCCGCAATTGCGCGTTTTGTTCTCTTTTTTGCTGAACTTCAGATTCTTGTTTGTCTGGATGCTACTGACCTTGATTTTTGCGGCATTTTATGCTTATCTGCCAAACAGAAAACTGGCGTTTAAGTCGCAAATTCCGGGTGCATCCTTTGCGGCGGTAATCTGGAGTATTTTTTCATGGTGTTTCTCCTTGTATGTGAATCAGGGGAATGGATTTAATATTTACGGAAGTCTTTCCATTATTGTCGTATTTCTGTTGTGGCTGTATTTTTGTTTCTATATTATCTTTATAGGAGCATATATCAATAGGAGAATGGAATAAGAGTTTCGAAAAAATTAATAATTGATATTCTTGCATATTATAAATGGATGTTGTATTATTATTCCGCTAACGAAATATAAGCATATTAGGAGGAGTATTATGAAAAAGAGATTATTAACAGTGCTCTTGGCAGTATCTCTTATTGCAACATCTTTAGTCGGATGCGGCGGTAAAGAGGATGACAAGGAAGACAAGAACGTGGAATCTGTAGAAGACGATGAAGCTGAAGCAGATGACCAGGAAGAAGCAGAAGAACAAGAAGAAACTTCCGGAAATGAACTGGAAGAGAAGACAGAGGAACCTTCTGAGGACGGAATGATTGAAGTAGAAGGTGAAGTGACGGTTATCGAACCTGATGAGGAAGAGGTTACCGAACCTGAAGAAGAGGAGGAAACACCTGTAGCAGATGGCGAATGGGCAAATGCATATGATGATTATTTCTCACGCGAAGGAATTATTCCCGAAAATATGATGATGACCATGTCTGTGGAAGAAAGCGGTATGGTAATGAACATTGCTATTGGTACTGCCGGTGAAGATGTGTTCATGTCTTATGATTTCGGTACGGCTGCCTTGGATTTATACATCGTTGAAAATGTGATTTATGCATGCACTAAGATGGAAGGCACGGAAAGCTGGATTTATGCACCTGCATCTGAGGGCAGTGAAAGTATGTTCAGTATGACCGATACCGGCTTTACAGATACTGAGAATGCAACAGCATGTACATATCGTGAAGAAGTGGTAGAAAACGACATCGTATATGACGTTTTAGATGTAGTGATTGAAGAAGAAGGTATTACCAGCAATGCTGCCTACTATGTAAACAGAGAAACACAGAAGATTGAGAAATGTGTTGTAGAGCAGGATGGTGTTGAGGCGGAATGCTTCTTTACTGAAATCGAAGGAATTACATTACCTGAAGAGTCTGCAAATGCTGTAGAAGGAACCGAAGACGACATTATGGGTGCCTTAATCGGTGTAATGTTCATGGGTATGGGCGCTGCAGAATATTAATTCGTTAGCAAAAGTTTTAGAATAATAGTATGAAAGCTCCGCTTTGCTGAAATGAATCGGCAAGGTGGGGTTTTTTTATAACAATTACAAAAAATATTGAATTACGCAGGAAAGTATGTTATATTGTATCCTGCATATATATATACAAAAAATTACATAAAACGGAGGAGTAAGACGTGAAAAGTACAAGTTTGCGTAAAAAGCTGTTACTTCTTTTGATGACTATCATGATGTTGGCAGTGGCTATGACAGCATGTGGTTCAAAAGATGATGACGACGATGATGATGATGACAGAAAGTCAAGAAAAGAACAGTCGGACGATGACGATGATGACGATGATGATGATGATGACAAGAAGGGCAAAAAAGATAAGAAGGATGACGAGGAAGACGAACCGGAAGTAACTCCGGAACCTACTCCCGAGCCTACTCCAGAGCCAACACCGGAACCCACTCCCGAACCTACTCCTGAGGCAGTAG
>JAZSII010000053.1:0-8095 GCA_045533725.1 Acetatifactor sp.
GGAAGAGTAGGAAATAAAAATAAGGATCATATCGCAATTGATATGATCCTTATTTTTATAGGATTATTTGTTATTTTCAACTTCCTGCATTTTCATAGCACGAACTTTCAGTGGAAGACCGAACAGTGTGATGAATCCGCTTGCATCATGGTGGTTATAAAGTTCACCGGTTGTAAAGGAAGCGATGCTTTCATTGTATAAAGAGTAAGGAGAAGTAGTACCGGCCTTAATACTGTTACCCTTGTAAAGCTTGAACTTCACTTCACCGGTTACATATTCCTGGGTCTTCTCGATAAATGCCTGAATTGCTTCACGCTTAGGAGTGAACCACTTTCCTTCATATACTAAATCAGCAAACTTGTTGCCCATTTCCTTCTTTAAGGTATAGGTATCACGGTCAAGGATTAATTCCTCTAACTGCTGATGTGCTTCCATCAAAATGGTTCCGCCGGGGGTCTCATATACACCACGGGACTTCATACCAACTACACGGTTTTCAACGATATCGATGATACCGATACCATGCTTGCCACCCAATTCATTCAAGGTACGTACAACATCAGAGTACTTCATTGCCTTACCGTTTACGGAAGTAGGAACACCCTTTTCAAAGGTCATGGTTACATATTCGCCTTCATCAGGTGCTTTCTCAGGAGTAACACCAAGAACTAATAAGTGATCGAAGTTAGGCTCGTTTGCAGGATCTTCCAATTCAAGACCTTCATGGCTGATGTGCCATAAGTTACGGTCACGGCTGTAAGAGGTGTCTGCAGAGAAAGGAAGGTCGATTCCATGAGCCTTGCAATATTCGATTTCAGATTCACGGGAATCCATGGTCCACTTGTCATTTCTCCATGCAGCAATAATCTTAAGATCAGGAGCCAATGCCTTAATACCAAGTTCGAAACGAATCTGGTCATTACCCTTACCGGTAGCACCGTGACAGATTGCAACACCACCTTCCTTACGAGCGATTTCAACCAATTTCTTTGCGATTAAGGGACGAGCCATGGAAGTACCGAGTAAGTACTTGTTTTCATAAATGGCATTTGCCTGTACGCAGGGAGAAACATATTCGTCGCAGAACTCATCAATTACATCCAGGATGTACAATTTTTCTGCACCACAGAATTTTGCCCTTTCATCCAAACCGTCTAATTCTTCTGCCTGTCCGCAGTCAATACATACACAAACTACTTCATAATCGAAGTTTTCCTTTAACCAAGGAATGATAGCAGTGGTATCAAGACCACCTGAGTACGCTAAAATAACTTTTTCTTTCATAAAAATAATACCTTGCCTTTCGCATAAAATATCAGATTAAGTTTTTGTAACTATTCAGAGCCCGCATTTGCAAAACCGCCTCTGCGAGGCTTTCCTTTTGCAAATGTGTGCTTCTCGCCATATAGCTTTAAGAAAACAGTCCTCTGTAAGTAAACTTACCGATTCTGTTTTCTTAAAGCTGCATGGCTCTGAATAGTTACACTATACAACATTTTTTTACGGAATGCAAGGGTAAAATATGCATAAATTACTATTAAAAATACAACACAAACCTTTGAATATGCACTAAAATGTATAAAATAGCGAATAGATATGCATAAAAATACAACATATACAAAAACTATGCATAGTCAGTGCTTGATACCAGAGGGAAACGGACGTGGGCAGTAAACATGTCGGCATCAGTTTCCACATAGAAGGTACCGCCGCAGGCCTCCGTAAAGCTTTGTGCAATGGAAAGACCCAAGCCGCTGCCTTCCGTGGTGCGTGAAGCATCAGCACGAACGAAACGTTCCACAATTTTTCCGGTATCAAAGTCAAGCTCCTGCTTGGAGGTATTCTTGATTTTGGCGCAGGCATGTCCGTCCTCGGAATATACGTACACATGAATACGTGAGTTTTCCAAAGAATATTGCAGGGCATTTACAAGGAGATTTTGGAAAACACGATAAAGCTTTTCGCCATCCGCCAAAATAAGCAAGGGTTCCTCTGCTATGTAGGTTTTTAAAGCAAGAGAACTTTTCTGAATACGCTCATCCATATCGGCAAGGGTTTGTTGTACCAGTTTGCCCAAATTCAGTTCCGCCAATTCCACAGGCAGATTTCCGCTGGTGGCCTTGGAGATTTCAAACACATCCTGAACCATGTTTTTCAGACGATAGGATTTTTCACGTAGCGCCTGAGCATATTCACTTGCCGGTGCGGACAGCTGTTCCTCACACAAAAGATCCGCATAGTTTATGATAGAAGTCAAAGGTGTTTTCAAATCATGGGATACATTGGTAATGAGTTCCACACGCATCTGGTTGGAATGGTTGCGTTCTTCAATGGCGGTTTCGATACCGCTTTCAATATTGTTCAATGCGTCTCCGGCTTCCTTTAATAAAGAATGTTTGCTTAAGGCAAGGGGTTCACTTTCCTGGCCGGCTTGTATTAAAGCAATTTTGTCGGTTAAAGCACCGGTATCCCGGACGAATTTGTAAAGCAACAGGTTTACAATAAACAATAGGACGCCAAACGCTATGAGGACAGAGCCTTGTGTAAACTGGAAACAAAACGTCTCTTTACTTACACGAAAACTGGAGAATGACAAACGCCATTCGTAATCTTGTATCAGCCGGATGCCCGAAACGATCATAATAAAAGAAGAAAGAATTCCGCAAAAATGTAATAAGAATGCTTTGCGCTTCCACACCACCCGCGTAAAAAATCTGCTTATATAACATCCGATTCCAAAAAGGAAGGAGTTGCGCAGAGAGGATGCCTGATATTCTCGGAAAGAAGTCCGGAACAAGTATAGTAACAGGGCAAATATAGGGTAAAGATATAAATGCTTGCTGGCAGTAATGCGCCAGAGTATGGCCCCGTTAAAATGCCACAGGTGCAGTTTGAAACAGATAACACCCAAAATAATAAGGGGGAGTAGTTTTAATTCAAAAGGAAGCTTAAGCATTTTCTTTGCATAAGCCTTCTTGGCTGCGGTTGCGGCTTTTCCGGTTAACAGGCAAAGGGGAGCAAAGAATAAAAAGACAATACTGCTGATGAGAGTCGTCCACAATATACGCGCATATCCCTTTGCTTTGTTGTTCAATTGATTCAGATAGTAGCTTTCGTAAGTGCCGTTATCCTTTACTGCAATTATAATACGGATATTTGGAGCAACATTGGGATTGGGTATATATTGCTCTTTGTAATACTGCTGCGGCAGAGCGTAAACAGAAGCATCGGTTTGGTCAAAAAATTGCAGGCTTACTTCCGGACCACTCCAATATGCGCAGAGTTTGGTGTCTTCGGGAAGTAATAAGTGGTTGTCGTGTTCTGAGAAGAGCGGATAGGTTATGTTTTGGATATACATACTTTTGGTCATGGAAAAGTTTTCCACATATGCTATGTAATATATCAAATCATTGCCGCCCATTGTTGCTAATTCCCCGAAGTTTTCACGGGCTTGCGCAGATGCCTGTGTAGAATAATTTCCGGAAAAGGGATAGCCCATATCGTCAGCAATACCGCAAAGTCCTATGGCGGCCTGAGTATACAGTTCGCTCATATATTCGCGGAACTCGGTAAGATAATATATATTACCGGTAAATGTGCCGTACCCCTCTTGTTGCAAATTTTGAAATGCTTCTCTACCGATAACCAGCGTCGCTAATGTAGTAAACAGTGCGCAAAAGGTGATTACCCGATAAATAAATGCCCTTATTTTTTTACCTTGCTTCAAATTTGTATCCAATTCCCCACACCACCTTTAAGTACTCCGGTTCTCCCGGGTTAATTTCAATTTTTTCACGAATGCGTCGTATATGTACCATAACGGTCTTTTCACCGTTATAGGCGATAGGCTCCTTCCATACGGCGGAGTAGATTTCTTCTGCCGAAAAGATACGTCCGGGGTTTCGCATAAGTAGTTCCAGTATCTTGGTTTCCGTGGAAGTCAGCTTTACCGGCTCGCCGTCTGCTGTCAATACATGTGCTGCAAAATCAAAGCAGAGTCTGCCGATATGTACTTCGTCGGCAGCAGTATTATGAATACCTCCCAGTTGCATATACCTGCGCAGACTGCTTTTTACTCTGGCAAGAACCTCCTTGTATTGGAAGGGTTTTGTAATATAATCGTCGGCCCCCATGGTAAGTCCCAGAATTTTGTCGGATTCTTCGGACTTGGCTGACATAATCAGAATGGGGATGTTGCGATGCTCCCGTATTTTCATAATAGCAGATAAGCCATCCATTTGTGGCATCATGATATCCAGAAGAATCAGATGGATAACATTCATTTCTATAGATTCCAAGGCTTCTTTGCCGTTATAGGCACAGAATACCCGATAACCTTCCCGCTCCAGATGAATTCGTAAAGCGTTGACGATATCTTTATCATCGTCAACTACCAAAATGTTTGATTTTTCCATAAATACCGGTCTCCTTATATTATATAGTAAGGCATGTCAGTTATTTTTATATAATTCTACTATAACAGATATTTCTTACAAAAAAAGATGTTTATTTCTTACAAATTTCTTAAGAAAAGTTTGGAATTACTTATTTGTACCGTTTCTATATTTCCGGGGCGATTGTGCACATAACCTCCTACAAGCAAGACCTTGAAAAACGCCGGCACTTGGCGAGGTGTCAAGACGAAACTTTGTTTCGTCACGAGCCATAGTGACCGCTGCGTTCTTTCACGGAGCGAAAGCGTCCTGCGGTAGGAGGTTATGTGCATAATCGCCCTGTTATATGCAACGGGCAGGTACAAATAAGTATAAAATTCTAATATTTATGCACAAACAATAGTATAAAGCAAAAAAACTGCATAAAATTACAAAAATACTTGCAAAATATTCATAATAGTTGTATGATTATGCAATCAACTAATGCGAAAGAGAAGTTTCTTTGAAAAAGAGTTGAGTTTTTGGGGCAGAAATAGTATAGTAATTATGTATGCTTTACAATGGGTAGAGTGTGCAGTGGAAAGGATGAGTGAGGATATGAGTAAGAAAATGAAGATTTTTATTGATGGTAGTGAAGGAACTACCGGACTTAGAATATATGAGCGTTTTCAGGGAAGAGATGATATTGAACTTTTAAAGATTGATTCTGAATTAAGAAAAGATGTTAATGAGAGAAAGCGTTTGATTAATGAATCGGATATTACTTTTCTTTGCTTGCCGGATGCGGCGTCCAGGGAATCGGTTTCTCTTGTGGAAAATGAAAATGTAGTGATTATTGATGCCTCTACAGCACACAGAACAGAGCCTGACTGGGCATACGGTTTCCCGGAGTTGTCCCACGCACATAGAGAAAAAATCAAAAATGGCAAGAGAATTGCGGTGCCGGGATGCTACGCAACAGGTTTTATTTCTTTGGTGTATCCCATGATTGCGCAAGGCATTATGCCGGCAGATTATCCGGTAAGTGCATTTGGCCTTTCCGGTTACAGCGGAGCAGGTAAGAAGGTAATTGCGGCCTATGAGGCAGATGAGAGACCGGTGGATTTTGATGCACCCAGAGAATATGCTTTGACGCAGTCCCATAAGCATTTGAAGGAAATGAAGGCCATTACCGGTTTGGCAAAGGAGCCCTTATTCTCCCCGATTATTTGTGATTACTACAGTGGTATGGTAATGTCCGTACCGGTTTATACGGATATGTTGCAGAAAGCGAAGACGCCTGAAGAGATTCACAAAATGTTCAGTGAATTTTATGCAGATGAAAAATTCGTAAAGGTAATGCCTTTGGATGCAGAAGCCGGTGAGGGCAATATGTTGGCGGGTAATGGCTGTTCGGGTTGGGACGGTCTGAAAATATTTATTACAGGAAATGAAGACAGAGTGGTTCTTTCTTCCCAGTTTGATAACCTGGGTAAAGGTGCTTCCGGTGCGGCAATCCAGTGCCTGAATATTGTAATGGGTTGCGAAGAAGATAAGGGATTACAGTTATAAGATTAAGTTGCGAAAGAGGAATTGCGTGAAAAGTTATCAGATTAAAACCATGACAATTGAAGATTATGACGGATTGTATGCTTTGTGGATGACCATACACGGTTTCGGAATCCGAAGCGTGGATGATTCCAGGGAAGGTGTGGAGATGTTTTTGAAACGCAATCCATCCACCAGCGTGGTAGCAGTTTCCGAAGAGGGAGAAATCGTAGGCGGTATTTTGTGCGGACATGACGGCAGAAGAGGATGTCTGTATCATGTGTGTGTGAGAGAGGATTACCGCAGACTGGGAATCGGCAAGGAAATGGTAGTGCATTGCATGAATGCCTTGAAGGCTGAAAAAATCAACAAGGTAAGTCTGATTGCTTTTACTGCCAATGATATCGGCAATGCGTTTTGGAATACTATCGGTTGGACCAAGAGAGAAGATTTGAACTATTATGATTTCACCTTGAATGAGGCGAATATTACAGCGTTTAATAAATAGTACAGGGCCGAAAGGGGCTCGGAACAGGAGTAGAATATGAAGGAAATCGCAGGCGGCGTAACAGCGGCAAAAGGTTTTGAGGCTGCGGGAACGGAAGCAGCAGTAAAATATAAAAATCGTAAAGATATGGCACTGGTTTACAGTACTGCACCCTGTAAGGTTGCAGGTACATTTACCACAAATGTAGTTAAGGCGGCTCCCGTACTTTGGGATAAACAGGTAGTGGAAAAGAGTGCGTTTGCACAGGCTGTGGTAGTAAACTCCGGCATTGCAAATGCATGTACCGGTAAGCCGGGTATGGATTGTTGTATGGCTGAGGCGGAACATGCAGGGAAGCTTTTGGGAATTCCCGCAGATGCAGTGTTGGTAGCTTCTACCGGGGTAATCGGAATGCAGATGCCAGTGGACAGACTTTGTGCAGGTATTGACAAATTGGTAGCTGCCAAGGAAGCAACCTTGGAGGCTGGCTTGGATGCTGCGAAAGCAATTATGACCACTGATACCGTACATAAGCAGATTGCAGTGTCTTTTGAACTGGATGGCAAAACCGTAACTGTAGGCGGTATGTGCAAGGGTTCCGGCATGATTCACCCCAATATGTGTACCATGCTCGGATTTGTAACCACGGATGTAAATATTTCCAAGGAGATGTTACAGAAGGCAGTTTCTGCAAGTGTAGAAGATTCCTTCAATATGATTTCCGTGGACGGAGATACTTCAACAAATGATACCCTTTTGGTATTGGCAAACGGTTTGGCAGGCAATGAGGAAATTCATACAGAAGGAGCAGCGTTCGATGCATTCTGTGAGGCATTAAATTATATTACCATGTACCTTGCCAAGAAGATGGCAGGTGACGGAGAGGGTGCAACGGCATTGTTTGAATGTCAGGTGGTTGGCGCGGACACTGTAAAGAATGCGAAGACTTTGGCAAAGTCGGTTATTTGTTCTTCTCTTTCCAAAGCAGCAATTTTCGGACACGATGCAAATTTTGGACGTTTCCTTTGTGCTTTGGGTTACAGCGGTGTACAGTTTGACCCTGAAAATGTAGATTTGTATTTCCAAAGCAAATCCGGCCGTATTCATATTTTTGGAGAAGGCATTGCTAAGGATTACAGCGAAGAGGAAGCAACTAAGATTCTCTCCGACGAAGAGGTAACCATTTTCGTAGATATGCATATGGGCGAAGCAACTGCTACCGCCTGGGGTTGTGATTTAAGTTATGATTATGTGAAGATTAATGCGGACTACCGTTCGTAAGCACGAGGCGGATGCCCTTGGGTTTCTCAAACACAATAACCTAAGGGTTCTTGCAAGTCCTCGGACACAAGTTCTTCTAAGCTCCCGTACATACTGCTAAAGGCAGATATCCAAAATGCTCTTGCTCCGGCAAGCCGGGTCGCATTTATGGATATCTAACGCATTCTGACGGAAGGCTTGAAGAACTAAGTATCCTGCGGGAGCTATCGAACACTTAGGTTATTGTGTTTGAGAAACCCGAGAACAGAAGTTCAAAGAGTAATAGAACAGTAGAAAGGAATTATCTTATCATGGAAAAGAATATTGAAAAATACTTACAAAAAGCAGAAGTACTCATTGAAGCACTTCCTTATATCCAGAAATTTAACAGAAAGATTATCGTTGTAAAATACGGCGGAAGTGCCAT
>JAZSII010000015.1:0-3463 GCA_045533725.1 Acetatifactor sp.
GTATCAAATACGATTTCTTCCGCCGCACGTCCTGCCAAAAGACCTACTAACATATCACGAAGTTCTGCCTCGGTATTTAAGTACTTCTCTTCCTCCGGCACATGCATTACATAACCGAGCGCACCCATGGTACGGGGAACAATGGTAATTTTCTGCACAGGCTCGGAATTTTTCTGAAGGGCACTTACCAACGCATGACCTACTTCATGATACGAAACAATACGACGTTCCTCCTTGCTCATGATACGGTCCTTCTTTTCCTTACCTACAAGCACCTGCTCTACAGCCGCGAACAAATCCTGCTGGCTTACAAACTCGCGCTTTTCCTTTACCGCATTAATCGCTGCTTCATTAATCATGTTAGCTAAGTCGGAACCAACCGCACCACTGGTTGCCAATGCAATTTCTTCCAAATCCACGGTTTCATCCAGCTTAACATCCTTGGCATGTACCTTTAATATTTCCACACGGCCCTTCAAATCCGGCTTATCTACAATAATACGCCTGTCAAAACGACCGGGACGAAGCAACGCCTTATCCAATATTTCCGGACGGTTGGTTGCTGCCAGAATAAATACACCCTTAGAGCTGTCGAAGCCATCCATTTCGGAAAGCAACTGATTCAAGGTCTGCTCACGTTCTTCATTACCACCGCCGTACTTGGAATCACGGCTACGACCAATGGCATCAATTTCATCGATAAAGATAATACAAGGCGCATTCTTGGTTGCCTCTTTAAATAAATCTCTTACACGGCTGGCACCCACGCCAACATATAACTCAATAAAGTCCGAACCGGTCAGTGAGAAAAACGGCACATGTGCTTCACCGGCAACTGCCTTTGCCAGCAAGGTTTTACCGGTACCGGGAGGGCCTACTAACAAAGCACCCTTTGGCAGCTTGGCACCAATCTTGGTATATTTGCCGGGATTGTGCAAAAAATCCACTACTTCTACCAGAGAATCCTTTGCCTCATCCTCACCGGCCACATCCTTAAAGGTTACGCCTGTTTCCTTCTGTACATATACCTTGGCATTGCTCTTGCCCACGCCCATGGGACCGCCACCGCCGCCCATTCTGCGGAACAAAAAGCCCAATAAAACCCACATCAATATCAGCGGCAAAACCACTGTTATCAATATGTTCATAATCAAATCGCCTGCACTGGTAGTAATTCCTGTAATGGACACACCTTGCTCTAAAGCTCTTTGTGTCAGCAAGCTTTCGGTTTCAATCAGCACCGCAGAATAAATTGTCTTCCTGCTACCGCCGTAAAAGCCGTAAAAACTGCCTTTATTGTCTTCCTTTTCCACCTTAAGCGTATAAGATACGACTTCACCCTTTATCTCAATCTCGTCAATCTTACCTGCTTCCAAATCTGCTACAAACTCTGAATAAGTTACTTCCTTGGAATTGGAACCGTTTCCTAACATACTCCAAAAAAGAGAAAACATCATCAGAGTAAGCAATGCTGTCACAACGATTCTCATAAAAGTCGGACGCTTGGGATTTTGCTTATTGTTATTTCCCGAACCACTATTTCTATTTTGATTCTCCATATATAAACTCCTCGCGAAAAATTTTTACGCATGATACACTATTATACATTTTACCATTTTTGGAAACAGAATCAATAGAATAAATGTGAAATCGTGGTCACATATCTAAAAGATTTCTAAAATTTTTCCATATTATGCCAAAAACTGCTGGATTTTTGCCTCTAATTCGTTGGCAGACATACCGCCCACAAAGGTTTCAACCGCCTCGCCGTTCCTGAAGAAAATGAAGGTAGGAATGCTTGCCACACGGTACTTCTGTGCAATATCCATATCATCGTCCACGTCCAGTTTACCAATTTTCATCTTGCCTTCATACTTTTCGGCCATTTTTTCCACCAGGGGCGCCATCATCTTGCAGGGACCGCACCACTGTGCAAAAAAGTCTACCAAAACCGGCAATTCAGACTGCAATACTTCTGTTTCAAAATTCTGTGCTGTAAAAATCATAATCATACCTCATTTCTACGCTTTATGCGTGATTTTCTATGCCGAAACGGCATGTTTTCATTAGTTTCCCCATAAAACAAATTATCTATGAATAATGTATTTACAAATCGGATTTCCCATGGAAGAAAATTTTTCCTCGTATTCGGTCATAACATTGCCTTCCATCAGTTTCTCATCCGCATGCAAATCATAGGTAATCACATCCGCTTTCCATCCTGCGGGCTCTAACTCCTCCACTGCAAAATCAAACAAATCACGATTGTCCGTCTTAAATTCCAGACGGCTGTCCTTTTTCAAAATCTTATCATAACGTGCCAGAAACTCTCTGGAAGGAAGTCTTCTCTTGGCATGTCTGTCCTTCGGCCAGGGGTCGGAGAAATTCAAATAAATCTTGTCCACTTCTCCTTCACCGAATACCTTGTCCACATCCTCTGCATCCATACGAAGGAATACCAGATTGGGCAATTCTTCCTGTTCCATTTTCTGTACTGCGCGCAAAAGCACTGTAGAGTACTTTTCCACACCCACATAATTTATATTCGGGTTGAGCTTGGCCAATGTATGAATAAACTGTCCCTTTCCCATACCGATTTCCACATGAATAGGATTTTTATTCTCAAACATTTCCGCCCATTTCCCGGGCATTTCAAACATAGTCTCCTCAGGAATCACATATTTACTCTCCGCAATCATTTCTCTGGAGCCTGTTACATTTCTCAGTCGCATTTCTCTCCTCCGTACAACAATTAATCACTAATCTTCTTACAAGTATAACTGAATTTTTTGCAAAACACAAGAACTGCCGACAATAGTTCTTTTCTGCTCTTCCCGCAAATATTTTTACGAAAACAGTTTGGTTTTTATGCAAAATAGTGTATCATAATAACAGTACATTCAGAAAGGGTATACTATGTTAAGATTTACAAAATTTCATTCACATAAATTGATCAAGAAATTAAGTTGTTACTTATTGTGCCTCTGCGTGGCAGGTACCTCCTTTATTTCCAATGCGGCGCAAACTCCGGAAGAAACCATTGCCATCAATCAGGCTCTTCCCGTAGAATCCAACGAAGTAACCGATTGGCCCACAGGTCCGGTCACCAGTGCCGGTGCCGCTATATTGATTGAAGCAGAGACAGGCACCATTTTGTATGCGAAGAATATTCACGCACAGTACTATCCGGCCAGTACCACCAAAATACTGACAAGCTTAATCGCTATGGAAACCTGTGATATGGATGAAATGGTTACCTTCTCCTACAAAGCAACTCACGATATCGACCCGGGAAGTAACCACATCGGCATGGACACCGGTGAACAGCTTCCCATGGAGGATTGTCTGAAGGCAATTTTAATCCGCTCCGCTAACGAAGTTTCCTTTGCGGTGGCAGAGCACATTGCCGGAGATAGCTGGGAAAACTTTGCACCCATTATGAACGAACGTGCCAAGGAGCTTG
>JAZSII010000224.1:0-3809 GCA_045533725.1 Acetatifactor sp.
TATTGCAGCCGCAAGTAAGCACACGCCGATAATTATTAGAATTTTTCTTATAACATCATTCTTTCGGCTCATCATACCCGATTTCTCTTTCCTGTGATTCCTAAGATAATAAGCATACTGCCGGAGACAATCATCAGAATAACCCGAAGCATAACACTCGAGGTATCACCTGTCTGTGGTGGATCGGGATTATCGGGAACATCCCGATTTAATGTATTCGTTAGCACAAAGGAAGTTTCCCGTTCCTCGATGGTCATGGTGTATCCCGTCGGAATATTACGCTCGACAACTTTCCAATCCGAGCCATCGTCTTTTGCAGACCAAGTATATGTCCAGTGGTTATTTTCTGAAAGTGTTGCCGTTTGATAGCTTGTGCCGTTGCGGAATATCTCGATTTCTATCGTTGCAGGACGAGCTGAACTTCCGCCGTCACCCTTCCAAAGCTTTAATACCTTGAGTTCTATTTCCTCATCATCTCGGCTTGGGGGAATAATCTCGGATTTAGAGGTAATGTCGACCTGATACTGCCATAAACCATCTGCACTAAAATCAGGCAAGGCGATTAAAGCAGAATCAAATACATAGGTTGTTTCATCTTGAATTATACGCTCTGTAATTGCTAAATAAAGCCCCGGCTTTAATGCATCAAAAGATGCTTTACCTTCAAAGTCTGTTTTTGCATTAAAACCTTCCGTGATATCGTTAGCAAGTATATATGTTTCTAAGGTTGATCGAATAACATTCCATTCACCGACTGTCTGTATCCCATTAAGGATCAGATTGGATTTTTCAAAGGACGACGTAAGTGTATATTGATAATCCGCAGAAACATCGGCAATTTTATATAGATTTACAGGCAATTCCGAAAAAGCAATACCACCGCTACAATAGGAGATCGTCAAAGAACAGTTTTCATTTGTAGATATAGGTTCCTTTGCATCTGATGTTGATGCCGCCTGCACTTGGCAAGGAATTAGATAAAGGCAAATACAAAGTATAAAAGCGATTATCCCCATTCTTCTTTTAGCCATTCATCTTCCTCCTTTGAAATAAGGGGTTTACTTCCCTTATCTCGATATTTTATCATCAAAACAACCAATAGAATTAGTAAAATCGGTGCTGCTACAACGGGAGTTGCTACAAGTGAATCAATACGGTATGCGTTGGATGTAACATGTAATACCGGAGCCGCATTTTCAATACGGGTTCCTCTAACTAACAATCTGTGGGAATTGATGCCGTAGGGAGTGCAAGTAAGTAGCGTGCATAAATCTTCTCCCTCCACAATTTGAACATCGCTTGTTTCATTTGGTAGAACAACCTTGATTTGATCCACCTGATAGGTAACGGTTCGGTTCAGAACGGTAATGGTGAACGTATCACCAACCTCCATTTTATCGAGCTCGGTAAATAGCTTAGCATGTGGAAGTCCGCGATGTGCCGATAGAACACAATGTGTATTCGCACCGCCAACTGGTAAAGAAGTTCCCTCTAAATGACCGCAAGCTACGTTTAGCACTTCAGCAGAAATTCCGTGGTACAACGGCAGTTCAACACCAAGTTTTGGAATGGATATATAACCCATAATGCCTATTCCGCTTACATCAAGAATATCGTTATATCCTTTAAGTTTATGGTAATCGGTCAAAGGAAAATTGAGTTCATTAAGCTGAGCGTTATAATTTTCGGCTTCTTCAAAAAAAGAGTCATAATCCTCTGGTTGTAAGGAGTCTAAAATCTCTCGGTAATTTTCAACCGCTTTGGTTTGCGTTTTGGAATTCAAATACTGACTTACGGAGGGATAAAGCAGCCCACAGACGCCTATGAATAGCATCAGAACCAATATAATTCCTATTTTGTTTTTCTTCATAAGTATCTGTCCACCGCCTTAACTTGGAAAGCGGCGGATGGCGAATAAACCATCCGCCGCTGTTCTCAAAGCAAAATAAATCTAAAATGCAATCTTAATATTAGTCTTCGTAAACAGACATCTTCTTACGAGTAATCATAAATACGCCTGCCAAGATTACGAGCATTGCACCACCGAAGATGAGCCACATAGTGCCCTGTGCTCCGGTTTCGGGAAGAACGGTGCCGGTATTGTTAACAATATCCTTAGTGATTGCACCGGTATCAACAACACCTGTGCCCATTACACCGCCATCCAAAGAAATGAGGGTGGGTTCTCCGGCGTTTTCGCTATGTACAGCAGAAATAGAGAATACGATGTTGGACATCTTGTTGTAACCTGCAGGAACAGTGGTTTCTTCGAGTTTGTAGTCACCGTCGTCAAGGCCTTCCCAAACGAATTGGATAATTCCTTCGCCTGCAGCTTTTTCACCAATAATGGTGTATGTACCGTCAATATTTTTCTTAGAAAGTGTAAATCCTGCACCTGACAACTCGTGACCTTGAGAATCGGTTTTGTTGATAACGAGTTTATAGGTAAATACCTTTACAATGTCTTTTTCAGTTTTACCTGTTCCTTCTCCATAAGGATTGTTGGAGTACTCAAGGTAAACTTCGTTGGGGTTACCTTCTGCTCCAATTACAACATCATTACCTTCTAATTTTGCTTCATAGTAAATAACAAAAGCAGTATCTTTGGTTACGCCTTCAATAGCAAATACATTTTCACAACCAATTTCAAATGTGCAACCATCAGTAAGACCTTCGGTTTTAGGAACAAAGTTTGCGGTAACATCCTTTGCACCACCTGTGAGATGCTCATTTAAGTCTGTGTCTACGTCAGCTTTGTGCTTGGTTTCATACATATAAACCTTAAAGCTTTTAGTATCAAGAGTTAAACCTGCGGATAAGGTATCGTGGAATACCATTTTGTAAGACTCATAGTACTGAGCGTTGCTGGGAAGAGTACCTGTAAGTTTAAAGGGAACAGTGTCGTTGATATCGTGATCAGCGGAATCGTGCCAAGGATTATCAAGAATGCTGTCATCCTCACTGTCTTCAATATCTTTTACTTTCTTTTCAACGGTAGGAAGTCCGGTTTTGGGAGAAATTGTGACAGCATCCTGACCAGCAGTATCTACCATTACCAAAGAGTTTGCTGCATTATCGGTAAGATCAGATACATCTGCAAACATCCAGTAGCCCTGTACAATCTCTGTGTTTTTGCCATCGATCTCCTTTGCGTCTGCCTCAATGCTTTCATCCAGAATAGCACGATAGAGACGATCTGCCACCTGTCGCATAGTGTGATAAACATCGCCATTGTCGCTGGTCTGATTAGAGAGATACTTCAAAATCTGCTCATCGGTAATCAATGTTGCAGTAGCGGGTTTTGTGCTGCCTTCCCAGAGATAATTTCCACCGTTATCAAAAACTTCCTGCTGGAGAATTACGCGGTATTTTCCGTTTACAGTGTAAGCATAGTTATAGCAATCATCATTATGATTGCCATCGTGCTGTTTGTGATGATCGTCACTTTTCAAACTAGTAGTAAGATCTAACAACTGATAACCGTTATATGTTCTTCCTGCTTCACCATTGATGGTAATACTTGTGTTTTCTGCTGCAAATGCGGTGGTGCTCATTGCCAAAATCATAGCCAGCACCATAAGAATAGATAAAACCTTTTTCATAATTTTGGGTCCTTTCTAAATTAAAATTTTATTCTTTTGATTCATCTCCGGCGCGTTTCCGCCGTAGAAAGGGAAGCTATCCAACGCCCCTCCTTTCTCGCTTGCGCCTTCGAATGAATCTATATACAAGCGGTGTAACTATAAATAGCACACTCACAAGTATCAAGGGATAAACACCGGGGCCGCCGGTTGCGGGCAGATCGTAAT
>JAZSII010000024.1:0-6119 GCA_045533725.1 Acetatifactor sp.
CAAATGGTACTTTTCTATTATTCACTGTAATATACTTCATCTTTTAGTCCCCTAACTTTCTGCGTGAATTGCACCGAACGGGCACGCACTTTCACAAGCGCCACACTTAATACATACGGAAGGATCAATGGTAAACGGCTCTCTAATCTGGCCCGAAATAGCTCCTACCGGACAATTTCTTGCACACTTTGAACAACCCTTACACTTCTCAGGGTCAATCACAAAGGTACGAAGTGCCGTACAGGTACCGGTCTTACACTTCTTATCCACTACATGCTCCAAATACTCGTCTCTGAATAATTTCAAAGTACTCATAACCGGAAGCGCCGCACTCTTGCCAAGACCACATAATGCAGTATCGGTAATGGTGGTTGCCAGTTCCTCCAGCATATCCAAATCTTCTACCTTACCATTTCCTGCTACAATACGTTCCAATATCTCTAACATACGCTTGGTACCTTCACGACAGGGCACACATTTACCACAGCTTTCATTCTGGGTAAAGTTCATGAAGAAACGAGCCACTTCTACCATACAGGTCTTATCATCCATAACTACCAGACCGCCGGAACCAATCATCGCTCCCATCTTCTTCAAAGAATCAAAGTCCAGACTTACATCCAGCTGGGGTGTTACCAGACATCCGCCGGAAGGACCGCCTATCTGAACCGCCTTAAATTCGCCGTCGCCCTTGATACCGCCACCAATATCAAAAATAACTTCACGCAAGGTGGTTCCCATGGGAACTTCAATCAAACCGGTATTCTTCACACTACCGGTAATAGCAAAGGCCTTAGTACCCGGGCTACTTTCCACACCAATGCCCTTATACCACTGGGCACCATTCAAAATAATCATGGGAACATTGGCATAAGTCTCTACGTTGTTTAATACGGTAGGTTTCTCAAACAAACCTTTTTCTACCGTACGGGGAGGTTTTACACGGGGCATACCACGATTACCTTCGATGGAAGCAGTTAATGCACTACCTTCACCACAAACAAACGCACCCGCACCTCTGTTAATATGTAAATGGAAGCTGAAATCAGTTCCTAAGATATTATCGCCCAATAAGCCGGCTTCTTCTGCATCCTGAATGGCTTTTTTCAGACGGCTGATAGCCAAAGGATACTCTGCACGCACGTAAATATATCCTTCCTGTGCACCTTCCGCGTATGCAGCAATCATCATACCTTCAATCATCTTGTGAGGGTCACCCTCCATGATACTTCTGTCCATAAATGCACCCGGGTCACCTTCATCACCGTTACATACAACGTAACGAATCTTTTCCTGCTGTCTTGCTACCTGTTTCCACTTGTAACCTGTCTGGAAGCCTCCGCCTCCACGGCCACGAAGATTGGATTCCATAACAACATCAACTACTTCTGCAGGGGTCATCTCAAACAAAGCCTTTGCAAATGCCTGGTATCCGTCATTTGCCAAAGACTCACCAATATGCTCTGCATCAATACGTCCACAATTTTCTAATACCAGACGTGTCTGCTTTTTGTAGAAAGGAATCTCCTCCTGCTTAGGATATTCCACACCATTCTGCTTATAAATCAGACGGTCAACAATTTCACCGTTTTTTATGGTCTTTTCAAAAATCTCTTCACAGTCCTCTAATTTCACCTTCGTATATAAAACACCCAAAGGCTCGATTCTCATCAAGGGGCCCATCTCACAGAAGCCGTGACAACCACTCTTCTTTACCTCCATGGGTCCGTCGCCATGTGCGATTTCCGGTCCGAAATGCACTTCCACATCCGGATTTTCACCAATCATTGCTTTAATTTTTTCGTAGATTTCACCCGAACCACTGGCAAGACAGCCGGTACCTGCACAAATCAATACTCTGCACTTACTGTTATCAATGCGCTCCTTATTTTCATTGCGGAGCTGGTCTAACATTTCTTTATTTTCAATTCTTCCCATAGTTCCCTCCGCTTAAATCTCTATTTTGCCTTCGCGCAAATCGCGAATTAATTCTGAAGCTGCATCCGGGGTCATGGACGGGAATACTTTATCATTTACGGTAAGTACAGGCGCCAGTCCGCAAGCTCCCAAACAAGATACGGTTTCCAAAGTGAAAAGCATATCATCAGTAGTAACTTTAGACTTTGACAAACCCAAATCAGAATACAAACGTTCCAAAATATTTGTTGATTTTCTTACGTGACAAGCCGTACCGTCACAAACCTTAATCACATATTTTCCCTTTGGCTCAAACGAAAAATTCTCATAAAAAGTTGCAACACTATATGCCTTGCCTTCCGTGATACCAATCTGTTTTGCCACATACACTAAAAGCTCCGCCGGCAAATAACGGTATTCGCTCTGGATATCCTGAATAATAGGAATCAAAGATTCCGGTTTTGCTCCATATACTGCTATAATTTCATCTGTTTTTTCATAATAGCTTTTATCTAGCATGGGGTTCTCCTTTGTTGATTTTCTAAATTACGCTACCTTAAATTATATGTCAGATTTAACCATTAGTCAATGTAACAAGCCACTTTTCCGAATCATTTCATACAAATTAAATATCAAACAGATTCAGTTGCTCATATCCCTTATCTTCCGGGAATTCTCTCATATATGCAAATACCTCGTCGGGCTTGAACAATATATTATGAGCCTTGCAGGTATCCTGCAAGTATCGATACAGAGCCCGCCCGTTAGGACTTCCCAACTCATACGCATAGCCATACGCTTTTTGATAACGCTCCTTTAATCCCGGAAAATGTTCATCCAGCTTCTGATAGAAATATTCTCTGTTACCGTTTCGAAGGGTCATACCGATTCCGAAGCAAATAATGCCCTTCACTCCGGCCTGAATACTGTAATCCAAAATACCCTCCAGATTCTCTTTTGTATCATTGATAAAAGGCAAAATCGGATCTATCCAAACCACAGTAGGAATGCCTTCCTCCTTCATTTCCATAAGCATTTCAAATCGTTTCTTGGTAGTACATACATTGGGTTCCAATATTTTACACAAGTCTTCATCATATGTCGTAAAGGTGGTCTGTACCACTGCTTTTGCCTTTTGATTAATCTTGCGAAGTAAGGGCAAATCCCTTAAAATACGGTCCGATTTGGTCTGTACCGCCACACCGAAGCCATACTTCTCAATCACTTCAAGGCACTGCTTCATCAGCTCCAGCTTTTCCTCACAGTGCATATAGGGGTCCGACATACTGCCGGTCCCAATCATGCATTTCTTCCGTTTGGACCGTAATGCTTTTTCCAACAGTTCCACACAATTCTGCTTCACCTCAATATCCTCAAAGGCATGATTCATCTGATAACAATCACTCCTGCTGTCACAATAAATACAGCCGTGAGTACACCCACGATATATATTCATCCCGTTTTGTGCGGATAAAATCCCTTTTGCTTCTGCGAAATGCATAACGGACTCCTTTCATAAAATAAATAACGATAATAAAATGATAATTACTTTTTTGATATTTATAAATACTCCCAAAGTTCCTGTTGTACAACGCTTTTTACTAGTCCCATTATTTCCATGCACTTTTGTTTCTTCATTCCTGCCTGCATGCCTACATTAATAATTTCCTTTTCTCCCGGATTCACTCCGTTGCCGTCCACCGTTGTTGTATGTTCTCCATAATAAGTATTGCTATAGGTCAAATCGTATGCCGGACTCAAATGCCAGCCATCTTCTCCTTCGTCATATAAAAAGGTAAAATTCTTTGCATGGTCATCCCTGTTATGTGCAAAAACATTAAAGCACATTCTCCGAAACATGCTTTCCACTTCTTCTTTTTTATCCTCTGTAAGAACCCTTGTTAATTTCATAAGTGTATGATAATCCATGCATGGAGTACGAAAATCCGCCTCTAATAACGCCGCGGCAGTTGCCATATGCACCTTAGACTTTTTTCCGTTCTCTCTAATCCGGTCAAAGCGCACCGTTCCAAAATATCCTTTACATAACTTTGAAGGAAACAATCCGGTTTCCATCATAGGAATTCCGCATTTTATTGCACATTTCGAATAAATATATTCCATTTCCCCTATATCCTTTGAATCAACATGCGCCGGAAACTTAATAATCCAATCCTTATCCTCACATGTTGTCAATATCTTTGGCCTCGCTCCACCACTACTGCCGGCCATTCGATAAAGCATATCCAAATCCTCTGCATTCTCTGTTTGAAGTATCTTTTGACATTGCACGGAAAGATAATCCAAATCATCGCTTTCCTTCTGCTCACCCAATTCATAGTTAGGTTCATATTCCAAAGCCCCCATACCACTTTTCCCAACTAATGCCAATCTATCCAAAACAGTTACATTATTTCCCAAACCATGCTCCCGCAACATTCTTTTCAACAAAAGATTTCCCCATGCATCAGGCAAACTATCCGAAAATATTCCAAAAAGACCATCAAAATGATAATTATCAGGTATAAAGACCTTCTCTTCCAACGGCAGAGAAAACGGACTGATCGAAAAACCTTTTTCCAACCATTCCTTATCGTAAGAAAAAGCTACTTTCTTGTTGTTTGTGAGTGCCAGTACTCCTATATTTTGTTCCTTGTATTTCACCTTCAGGGAGCGCAAACCTAATTGTAAATTATTTTTGCTCATTAATTACCTCCTGTATGGATTTATATGGTACTTCCGCAAATAGTTTTTTAATATCTCCTGTTACATCCAATGCCATTGCTATTTTAGTCAACGACAACAAGCTGATATTTCCGGTTTCTTCAAATCTTTTAATAGACCCGTAACTCACCCCTGATAACTCACTCAGTTTTTGCCTGGATATTTTTAGTCTCTTCCTTAACATTTTAGTATTGCTTGCCACCAGCATAATTATTTCATCAGATGTTTCCCATACATATTTACGCATTCTTTATGTCTCCCGTTTGTTCCGTTTACAATAATTATAGCTAATATATTAACTTTTATCAAGCAATTTTCTTGATTTCGATTAATATATTAGCCATTTCATTCGCAACAAGCCAGAGCATCTTTACGTTTAAAGTGGTCGATTTCGAACCCTTTAAAATATACGTCCTGCCTGATAATATTCGGGTCCTCGATAGGGCATTTTAAAATCTGCATTTCTGAGAGCTTCCTTCAGGAAATTGCCACTGAATTTGTCATCCAGCACTCTACCCATGTAGTTCATGGCATACACCGCCTTACCGCGTCTCCACACTGCTTCTTCCCCGGCAAACTGCTCTCCGCCCACATAAGTGTCGTGATATACATATTCGCCGTTCTCATATCGATAATCATGGGAATCAAACCTTGTGGAATCGGTTTCATTCATAAATGCGGCATAAGTATTTACGTTTGCCTCCAAGCGGAAGCTGATTATTTCATTTATGTGGTTATGCTCTGAAGATGCGGGAATCACCTCGCATTCCTGCTCCTTTACCAGATAATCCACCGACACGTTCATCATATTACTAATTTGTATTAGATTCATAATATCCGGATAGGTCTGACCCGTTTCCCACTTTGCTACTGCAATCCGGGATACATTCAATTGTGCAGCCAGTTCTTCCTGGGTGTAACCTTTATTTTTTCTTAGAAGCTTTAATTTTTCCGAAAAGTTCATAGTGAAATCATCTCCAAGACAAAGGTTTCGCTGTTTTGCCAAAAAGTACTACGTTTAACATATCTGCTTCACTGGCATATGTATAAGAAATCTGAGCAGGCGTTAATTGGGGTGGAATCAAATTGGCTTTGATTGCATCCGTGTGAATTCGATAATTCAATTTTGAGAGTTCTCTATTCAGATTCCAATTCAGTGATAGGCGACTATTTTCTTCAGATTTTAATCTTTTGTAGTCCTTGATAATATACAATTTAAATTCAGGCGATATCCATGAGGCGAATTCAACCACTTTCAACTCCTGTCCGGCTTGATTGAGCGAGCCGCTCACGCTCGTGTCAAGTAGGGAACAACAAATTTTGACATTTTACTATTAAAATAACCATAACAGTAATCCTATTATGGCTATTAAATATCCCTATTTCTTGTTCATATAAGCTATTATTTTGATTGTATACAATTAATTCGCCAAATCTATAAATTAATTTAACAAAACCTTTTCATCTGTAACTGCAAC
>JAZSII010000087.1:0-2592 GCA_045533725.1 Acetatifactor sp.
AAGGCAATCGTTGAATTATTCACATTTTTCTGCTATAATATAAATGCTCTTTAAGGAGCACGACCTTTACATCACGCTTTGTATCCAAACATCAAAGCCAGTTGAAATATAGAACAGAGAGAGCCAAGTATCACTTACTGAAAAAGAATAACGAAAGTTTTCTCCGCTGATTTTTCAGAAAATTGATACCAAGCTTTGATACCAAAACAGTACAAAACGGGCTGAGAACACAGAGAATACAGAGAAAAACGAAGCAAAACGAGAGAAATCTCACAGAAATTAGCCCAAAATAAGGCGAAAAGTAACTGCGGGAAAGAACTCGTAAGCGAGTGGGAATAATCACATATTGATTCTAAGTGGTCTGAAATCGCTTGATTTCAGACCACTTATTTATTTTGACATATAGTATTCTTATCAGCGGTGATAAGATTTTGATAAATGTTGTTTCATTCTCCATACACCGCCCGTGGGAGAAATCCTACGGGCGGTATTATTGTTTACAAAAAACACGAAAAGCTATTGCTGAATGATAGCAGAAAGCACAGATGTAAAATAAAAACGAGCCACGACTGGTACTCTATTTTGAGTACTGACCGTGGCTCATCCTATCAGCGGATATTCTTTTTTTGTTCTTTTTTGTCGATGTCCAGAATAGTCTCAACCATTTGCCTGGCAATCAAATATTCCAGCATATCTTTCTTTTGTCTGGCGATATAGTATTACCAATGGTCATTGATTCTGAAAATCCTTCAAATTGCAATTTAAGCACTGATTATCCTGTTTGTTTTCCAGCCATAAAACATACCACATGGCAAACAAACCACATTCCATAATGATGGCAACCACAATACCGCACCAAATCGGAATACCCGGAAACCAGTGGAAAACGATGGCTGCACCAATATAAAGAACATTGGCAAGCACGGCCCACAATACTATTCGCCAGCCGGTAACACCCCATTCTTTCCCCTGAGGAAACAGAAGACTTTCCGCACAGGCAAAGGCAAGACTGACAAACAGCATCTGTAACATAGTTAGAATTTCTACGGAGAATTCCCCCATAATCAGATTGGCAACAGATTTCACAAAAATGGCGGCTACCGTATAGATGGCCATATGATACTTCATATTGGCTGCCCATAGATAAAACTTATTGAATAATTTCATAACTCTTGCTCCTTTCTTTACATCCCAAGCTTTTCACGAAGCATGGGAGCATAGTGTCGGGAGATAATTAACTTTTCTCCCGTAGAGAGCAGGGCTTCGATGCGCCCTGCACCACAGTTTTTCAGTTTTTGGATTTCATGCAGATTCACTATGGAAGATTTTCCAACTCTGAATAATCCCAAATCACTCCAATGATCTTCTATTTCTGCAAGAGAAAGAGCTGTTTGGAACATACCATCTTGGGTATATACGAAGGTCTTATCTTCCATCGTCTCACAGTAGATCACTTTGGAAACAGAAAGCGGAAGTGTCTCTCGATTATCATTCCAAACCAGCAACTTCTGCATATCGCTTCGCAGCAGTGCCAAAACTCGTAGCATTTCATCATCCAGTGCTGAACATTTCAGTATAACTTCATTTTCTTCCAAATAGGTATGTTCTATAGTAATCTTCATGTATTCCACCTCCCTTTCCATTATAGGGTCTTTTGACAGTTTTATCATAACATCTACATTTCACTCAATCAATAACAGTACCTTTAAGTGGTAGAAATCACGGGGTAAGATGCAAAATATACAACTCAAAGGCACTTTTACAAAGCAATACTCTGTGCTATAATCAAAGAAAAGGAGTGTGCAACCATGAACAGTGATATTCTTTTCTTCTTTGGGGAGCATATGGATGCGCTTCCCCTTTATGAACGGCTGGAAGCACAGATTCTGGCACAGATTCCGAATGTGAAGATCAAGGTTGCGAAAACCCAGATTACTTTTGCCAACAAACGGGGTTTCGCTTTTGTGTCTTTTAATCCCTGCCGCAAGGCAAAGGATCGACCTGAAATCTGGATAACGATTACATTTGGGTTGGGTTATCGAATGGATTCCTCAAGAATCGACGTGGCGACGGAGCCCTATCCAAACCGCTGGACGCATCATGTGATGGTGGGAAATGTGGACGAAATCGACGTGGAACTAATGAGATGGATAGAAGAAGCGGCGGACTTCTCTGCCAACAAGAGGTAATTATATTAATTATTTCCTCAGTATCTTGATTTTTCGGTCGGTTTTGCGTATAATGATACTGTTAGGGTGACAACCATCCGAAACAACTGTTTTGACCGTCCTATGGTGATTTATCACCGCTGATAAGATTTTGATAAGCATCCATCGTACAGCAAAGACAATATGGGCAATCAAAATAATCAGAACAGCAGGTGCAATATCTTCTAAACAAAATTGTTTAATATGCAAGTCCCTGCAACGAGTGGGAATGATTTTGTAACTTCCGGCAAAAACAAAAACCCCGAGAAGCATTGTAAATCAAGGCTTTTCGGGGTCTTGCATTATGCGCTTCAATCTTGACTTTGCTGAACATGTGCGGTACATTTGAGGAACAATCAGACAAAGCTGAATTTTCCATAGTTGG
>JAZSII010000112.1:0-9358 GCA_045533725.1 Acetatifactor sp.
AAAAAGGATGCTTATAAAAAATACGTTGAGGAAAATTTCGGAGAATGGAAAGAAGAATTGCAGAAGCAGTTTTTCAAAGCGTTTATTGAGAAATTTAAAGAGGGGTCACGTATTATCACCTTCCAAGGAAAAGATATAGCATTCTATAATAGTTGTGAAAATGATTATGTATATGAAAGCGGCAATATCTGTATTATTTCAGAATATCAAAACCAGGGAATCGGCACGGCGATTTTGCAGGATATCATAAAAGAGCATGCAGATAAGAAAATTCATCTGCAGTATTTCAAACAAAACCCGGTGGGCAGATTATATGAGAGGTTAGGATTTGAACAGTGTGGTGAGACTCCATATCATTATCAGATGAAGAAGTAAGGTAAGGAGTGACTGGCGTGAAAAAGTATATTACAAGCAGTTTTTGTGATATGCATGGAGGGAAACGAAAATGGGCTTAAAAATGAACGAACCCACAAAGGTAAAAGAACAATATCAGAAATCAGACAATTTAAAAACCAGAATATCCATTCATGATAAGTATTCCACAAATAAGATGGGGCTTGGTAACTGGTATTTTACAATTTTCGAAATTCAGGACGGTATGAAGATTTTGGAGCTGGGGTGCGGTACGGGGTCTATGTGGGTAGACCACAAGGAGGTCATTGGCAAATGTTCCAGGGCGGTATTTTCGGATTTGTCGGAGGGCATGCTTGCAGAGGCAAAGAAGAATATTGGTGAAGCTCCAAATGTGGAGTATCAATTAATTGATATTCAGGAAATTCCCTTTGAGGATGAGTACTTTGATGTAGTAATTGCTAATTATATGTTGTATCATGTACCTAATATTGATAAAGCAGTTTCAGAGGTTCGCAGGGTGCTGAAAAAAGGTGGGCATTTTTATGCCGGAACCACGGGTGAGAACGGCATTATGGAGACCATTGCAAAATTATTGGGATTAGATTTGGTTTATGTGAATACATTCTCGCTGGAAAATGGTGAGGAACAATTGGCACCATATTTTTCTAAGATTGAAATTGAAAGATATAGGGATTCCTTAGAGGTTACCAATATTGATGATTTAATGGAGTATATTTATTCGGGCATTACGTTTAAGAATGCATGTAAAATGTCTCCGGATGAAGTGAAAAATCGGTTGCTTGATTGTATGGAAGACGGTGTTTTGAGATTGCCCAAAGATCCGGGCGTGTTTGTTGCCGTGAAGTGAGGAAAGATGTCGGTTCAGAAAGGAGTCGGTCATTGATGGATTGTATTTTTTGTAAGATTGCAAGTGGAGAAAAGTCTTGTTTAAGAGTGTATGAAGATGAGTTGGTTGTGGCATTTATGGATATTGACCCTATAAATGAAGGCCATGTTTTGCTGATTCCCAAAATACATTATCTTGATGTGGATGAAATGCCGGATGAAGTTCTTTCCCACCTGATGATCGTGTCAAAGAAAATTGTATCATCCTTGAAGAAAATCTATAACCCTAACGGATATAGCATTATGCAAAATGGTGGGGAGTTTAATGACGTAGGCCATTATCATTTACATATTTTCCCCAGATACAAGGGAGATGGGTTTGGCTGGACTTACGGGGAAGAACCTAAAAAAATAAATGAGGAAATCGCAAAAAGGATTGGAGAAGAATTATGATAAAACCGAAAAGATTACAAAAAGGAGATAAAGTAGCGATTGTTTCCTTGTCAAGGGGAATGCTTGGGGAGAGTATGTTTATTCACAAGTATGAAATCGCCAAGAAGCGGCTGGAAGAAGAATACGGATTAAAAGTGGTTGCTATGCCAAATGCTTTAAAGGGGATGGATTATTTGTATGAGCATCCTGAGGCAAGGGCACAGGATTTGATGGATGCCTTTAAAGACCCGGAAATCAAAGCGGTATTTAATGCCATCGGCGGGGATGATACCATACGACTGTTGCCTTATATTGATTTTGATGTTATACGCGAAAATCCGAAGATTTTTACAGGGTTTTCAGATACCACCACCAATCATTTTATGATGTACAAGGCGGGATTGGTATCCTATTATGGGCTGTCTGTCATGAATAATATTGCAGAGTATGTTGCCATCAATGAATATACAAAAGAAGCCATGGAGAAGACATTATTTGAGCCGCAGGAGAAGTTTGAAATCAAGTGTAGTGACTTTTGTAGCTATGAGACTGAAAAGGTGTGGTGGATGGAGGAGAATATGAACCAGCCCACACCACGCCATCCCAATACAGGTTATGAAATTATACAGGGTAGTGGAAAAGTAATCGGAGAGCTGTTGGGTGGCTGTATTGATGTGTTTTTGGATTTGTTGGGTACAACTTTATGGCCATCCGTAGAGGAATGGAAGGGTAAGCTTCTGTTAATTGAAACCAGTCAGGTGGATATGCCGGAAATGGTGTTGACGTGGTTTTTGCGTAATCTTCAGGCACAGGGTATTCTGCATGTGCTCAAAGGTATTGTGGTAGGAAAGCCTGCAATGGAAGATAAGATGGAATCCTACAAAGAAGTATATAAGCAAGTAGTGAGTTTTGAGGCCGGCTTGCCGGATTTGCCTATTTTGTACAATGTGAATGTGGGACATTCGTATCCTATCGGAGTATTTCCGTTGGGACTCTCCTATGAAATTGATTGTGATAAGAAGACCTTTACTTTATTAGAGAAAGCGACGGAGTAGTGGGGACATGTTTGGGAGGAAAATGTTATGATTATTAAGGATGTATGGTTTGAATTAAAGGATGGTCGCAAGGCATTGCTTCGCAGTCCCAAGGAAGAGGATGCGGAAAGTACTTTGGAGTATCTTAGGATTTCTGCTGCTGAGACTGAGTTTATTTTGAGATACCCTGAGGAGTGTGGAAAGTATACTTTGGAGAGCGAGAAGAAGCTTTTCGAGCAAAAAAATGAGTCTCCCAATGAAGCCATGATTATGTGTATAGTAGATGGCAGGGTAGTAGGAAATTGTGAAATTAGTTTTCGCACCAATCTGAAAACGAAGCACAGAGCCGGTGTGGCGATTGCGTTAATCAGTGAGTTTTGGAATCAGGGCATCGGTACGAAAATGTTTGAGGAAATGATACGCCTTGCCAAGGAGCAGGGAGATGTTCTGCAGTTGGAGCTTGATTTTGTAGAGGGTAATTCCAGAGCCAGAGCCTTGTATGAGAAGATGGGATTTCGGATTACCGGTGTGAAGCCGGATGCGTTACGTTTGAAGGATGGCAGACTTTTGAACGAGTATATGATGGTGCGGAAGATGTAGTGCAAACGGACAGTGCATGAAGTCAGAGAGGCGATATAGAAGGGCGTAAATGTAGGGTCGAAGATTAAGAAAGGCGGTGGCAGTATGAGTGAGAGAGTGAATATTATTAAATCTTTTTATACAGAAGTAGATGAAGAACTGCGACTGGAGAAAAGTCGCCATGGACAATTGGAGTTTAGAACCACCATGGAGTATATTCATCGAATGGTAGCGGACGGCGCGAAGATTCTGGAGGTGGGAGCCGGCACCGGCAGATATTCCATTGCTCTTGCAAAAGAAGGATATGAGGTAAACTCAATAGAACTTTTGGAAAACAACTTGGCGGTGCTAAAGGAAAAGGGCAAAGGTCTGGATAACTTGCAGGCATTTCAGGGGGATGCTTTGGATTTAAGCAGATGGGAGAATGAGACTTTTGCTCTGACTCTGGTGCTGGGACCTATGTATCACCTGTACGAAAAGGAGCAGGTACATAAGGCCATCGATGAAGCAATCCGGGTAACCAAGAAAGATGGTGTGGTTTTCTTTGCTTTTCTGTCAGTGTATGCGATTCTTTTTAATAATTACCTGAAGGAAACTTTGTTAGAGGGACTTGAGGAGAACTTTACGGAGAGTTACGAGATAAGGCATTTTGAGGAGCAGCTGTTCACAGGATATGATATTGTAGAATTTGAAGATTTGTTTGTAGGAAAGGATATTGATTATATATCTACCGTGGCAACTGACACGATTCTGGAGCTTGCGAGAAAACGGACGGATTTCGTTATGTCAGAAGAGCATTTTGAGGCTTTTGCTAAGTATCATCTTGCCACTTGTGAGAAAAGGGAACTTCTGGGTAGCTCCAGTCATTTGTTATATATTTGCAGGAAGAAGTAAAAAAACTGTCAGGCACACGGAGTAAATTTCCGCGTGCCTGTTTTTTCATAAGTTATTTCCGGATATAATTGAAACCGGTCGCCTTCTTTACAATTGCCTTATTATAAAGCATTTCCTTGTCAGCTGGTGCTACGAGGTCAAATATCAGACTTATTTCAGAGGCTTTACCTATAGCTTTGCCCATTGATACAATTACGGGATATCGGTGTTTTCCCTTATTACGTTCATCAAGTACCGCATTGATTTCGGCTATGCAATCATTCACATCGCTATTGCTGAATTTACCGGTAATTACTTTGAGAAACTCGTCGCCACCCATTCGGAAGTTTTCTTCTCTGACAGCATTTTTGCATTTTACTGATTTTAGAGCATTGCCTGCGGTTTTTATTGCATCGTCGCCTGCTTCGTGCCCGAATGTATCATTGATATATTTTAGACAGTTAAGGTCAGCCATAATCACAGCGATTCGGCCATCGATAGCACGGGCTTCATTCAGTATTTCCTCCGAGAGCATATTAAAGCCATTACGGTTATACAGTCCGGTCATAAGGTTGGTTACTGCACTTTTTTGCATCTGGGTGTAGAGATACTGTATCTCGTTCATACGACGCTGCGCCTCAAGACAAAGCTTGAAATCCTTTAACCAGAAACGGTAACAAGCGTCAGGAATCTTGTCTGTGCTTCCATAAGATAAAACCGCATATCCGTAACATCTTTTTTTGGTGTAAAGCGGTTCAACATAAAATACACAAGGCTTTTCGTAATCATCCCACAATGCAGGATGTATTTCGCTGATATCAAAAGATGTTGAAAAATTCACAGCTTTGTTGTAATCTTCGTTATTGTTATCAGAAGTGGTATAAACCATATACATCTTGTCGGTAAAAGTCTGCACACCTTCAGAAGTGTTCCAGCCGTCTGAAAAGCAAAAGCTTAGAAGCTTGAACGGCTTGAGATAAAATGTGTGCCAATCCAGTTTCCAGAAGAAATCGTAGAAATCTTCTGCCTCCTGCAGAGCATCTCTCATATTGTTATATACTGAAAAATATCCCATGTCCTCCTCAAGTGAAAGACTTGTTGGAACATTGTCAAGAACATTGTCGCGAACACTGTTATCAGTTGTAGTGCAGCCACAGGTCCGAGACAAATGTACAATAGAACTGCAGTCAAAGGTGTAGTTCTTCTTTTCGTAATCAATACCGTTTTTCATTTCATAGAGCATCTGTACAGCCTGAGCACCTGCGTCAGATGAGTCCTTGCCTGTTGAACTTATGTAATCAAGCTCAGCATCATTTTCCCAGTAGCCTGTTACAATAATATCATTTGGAATGGAAACTTTGAATTTTGCAAGAGCTTCACAGACGCTGTGAGCCATTCTGTTGCTTGCACACGCAATAGCTTGAGGAAGTCCTTTGGGGCTTTCGAGAAGTTTCTTTACAAAGTTTTCGCCTTCATCATACCAGAAATCACCATAATAGATTCGTTCTTCATCAACTTCAAGTCCGAGTTCAGACATGGTATTCCGATATGCTTCAAGACGCGATGTAGCGTGAGGATGTCCTTTTATGCCGGTCATGTAAGCAATATCAGTGCAACCGTGACACTCATGCAGGTGATATATACAGTCGCGTATAACTTTATTATCCGTACTTGTAAGACAGATAAAACCATCTTCTTCTATATCAAGGCAGATAACAGGACATTCCGTGATATTTCTGTATCTTTCCTTGATTTTATCCACATGGTTGAATTTGATGAGGTCAGGCATGAATATAATTCCGTACAGCTTTTCCGGATTGGGAAGATTGAAAAGCTGTTCTTCGCATTCAGCAGAATCTGCAAAACAACCTTCTTTTGTAGCTGTATAAAAAACAGCAACATTCATATCCAGTTCAAATGCTTTTCTATATATTCCTTGCAGAACATTCCGCTGATAATTGACGTTTGGTTGAGTAAGTACAACGCCTATACATTCTTTGCGGCTCATTTTATTCCCCCTTTTCACATTAAGAAGGTTGATATCAACAGTTATTGGACATATTGCTGATATTTTTTAAAATAAACAGTGTTGTTTTGAACTAATATACTAAATATATTTTATCCAATTATATAGTGTGTGTCAAGGGAACGCAGGTGGTGGCAATAACTTGATTTGATTGCAATACGAATAAAGGCTGTCAGGCACCGGGTTCGTGCTTGACAGCCTAATGTTTATCCTAAATATCCTAAATGTTCCAATAAAATCTTGCATCCCATGAGGATAAGGATGATTCCGCCTGTAAGTTCTGCTTTGGCTTTGTAGCGACATCCGAAGATATTGCCGATTTTTACGCCTAAAGCGGAAAGGCTAAAGGTAATGACGCCGATGAATAAAACGGCCGGTACAATCTGCACCTTCAAGAAAGCAAAGGTGACTCCTACAGCCAAGGCATCGATGCTGGTGGCAAGCGCCAGAATCAGCATTTCTTTAAAAGCAAGGGAATCATTGGCAGATTCTTCGTCTTTGGACAGAGCTTCCTTAATCATGTTGCCACCGATGATGAACAGTAACACAAAGGCAATCCAGTGGTCAATGTTGGTAATATATTTCTCAAACCGGCTGCCTAAGAGATAGCCGATAGCAGGCATAAGTGCCTGAAAACCGCCGAACCAAAGTCCTACGATAAGGGCTTTTTTAATTGTGATTTTTTCCATTGCCAAACCCTTGCATATGGATACGGCAAATGCATCCATGGAAAGTCCTACGGCAATGAGAAACAAACTGAAAAGATTCATAAGTTTTCCTCCGATGTTTGAAAATAATAGCCCAGACGGGAAGATTTGTCAATAGGGGAATCGGCATAAGATTTGCGGAGATATAATACTGGCGCAAACACCGATATATATGCTAGTATGATATTAGGAAAATATGGAAAGAATGATTAAATAATATAATTCATGGAGGCGATTATGACGGAAACTTTACAGAGATTCAAAGAGTACTTGGAAGAGTTGGGATATTATGATCATGTGGTGACACAGCTACAGTGGGATTTGCAAACTCAGACACCCAAGAAAGGCTATGAGAAGAAGATAGAAGTAATGACTCATTTTTCTACGGAAGCTTTTAAGATGCAGACAGCGGAGGAGTATGGACAGATGCTGAATGCCTTGTCGGAAGCAGAAGTATTTAGCCAATTGGACGAGGGTATGCAGGTAACGGTAAAACGCAGAAAGAAAAGCTTTGAGGAAGATAAGCGGATTCCACAGGATTTTTATGAGGAAATGGTGCGCGCCAATGCACACTCTGAAAAGGCGTGGGAAGAGGCCAAGGAAGCGGACGATTTCAGTATTTTTGAGCCACATTTGCAGAAGATGATTGATTATAGTAAGCAGTTGGTAGGGTATACCAAGCCGGACATGGATGTGTATGATGCTATGCTGGATATGTACGAAGAAGGCATGGACAGTGAGACTGTGGACAGATTGTTCATGGAATTGAAAGAGGGGCTGGTTTCACTTCTTAAGAAAATTGCGGAAAAACCCGAACCGGACAATAGTCGGTTTCAGGGAGAATACGATGTAAATAAGCAAAGAGAGTGGAGTAAGTTTCTGTTAGATTACATCGGTTTTGACATGGATGCGGGAGTGATGAGTGAAAGTGCACATCCTTTTACCACAGGCTTTGGCCCTCAGGATGTGCGTGTAACCAATCATTACCGTGTGGAGGAACCTATTGATGCCATGTACAGTATGATTCATGAAGGTGGTCATGGTATTTTCGAGCAGGGCGTGGACGCTTGTTTCGCGGGAACTGATGTGGAGAAGATTGGTTTCTTGGGTCTGCATGAAAGCCAGTCACGTTTTTACGAAAATATTTTGGGCAGAAATATTAATTTTTGGAAGCCTATTTATGAGAAATTAGGGGAATGCATGCCCGAATTCAAGGACATCAGTCTGGAGGATTTTTATAAGGAAATCAATCATGTGGTGCCCAGTTGCATCAGAACTATGGCAGACGAGGTGACCTACAGCTTGCACATTATTTTGCGCTATGAATTGGAGAAGGCTATTTTCCGTGAGGGTGTCAGTGCCAAAGATTTGCCGCAGATGTGGATGGACAAGATGGAAGAGTTGATTGGCGTGCGTCCGGAAAGCGACAAGGATGGTATTCTGCAGGATATTCATTGGGCAGGAGGTTCTTTTGGATACTTCCCTACTTACGCGTTGGGAAATATTTATGATGGTATGTTCTTAGAGGCTATGGAGGCTGAATTGGGCGATTTGGATACTATTTTGGCTGAGGGAAGGGTAAAAGACATCACCAAGTGGCTGCATGAAAAGATTCACAAATACGGTTCACTTCGCACCTCCAAGGAAGTTATCGAGAAAGTTTGCGGTAAGGAAATCAGCGCAAAACCGATTTTGAAATATTTTGAAGAGAAGTATGCAAAGTTATATGAGTTGAATTAAGAGGATGATGATACCCCGGGAACTGCTCGGCAAATACCTCCCAATGAAAGACTGTTGGAATACGTCAGCACTTGGATTTTTGAGCTATAAGCGATAAAAATCCTTAGTACTGCTACGTATTCCACCAAGCGAGAGCGCGTCTGAATGGGAGGTGTTTGTAGAGTAGTGACGGGGGGTTCGTAAGAATGTTTATAAAAAGTTTAGAATAATCCTCTTGATTTATATATTCTATGTGTTATAGTGGTTGTAGAACAAATAGACAAATAGAAGCAAGGAGGAGTGCATATGAATATTTCTAAGTTTACACAGAAATCCATGCAGGCGGTGGAGAATTGCCAGAAGATTGCATAGGAATATGGCAATCAGGAGATTGAGCAGGAGCACCTTCTTTATAGCTTATTGACTATAGAGGACAGCTTGATTTTGAAGCTGATTGAGCGCATGGACATTCATAAGGAGCATTTTCTGAACCGTGTGGAACAGGTGTTGAATGCCCGTACCAAGGTACAGGGCGGCCAGGTGTATGTGGGTCAGCATTTGAATAAGGTACTTATCAGTGCAGAAGATGAAGCCAAGCGTCTGGGGGATGAGTACGTTTCCGTGGAGCATCTGTTTTTGTCCATGCTGAAATATCCAAGCAGGGAAGTGGAAGCCCTGTGGAAGGAGTACGGCATTACTACGGAGCGTTTTCTGCAGGCGCTGTCTACGGTACGTGGCAATCAGCGAGTGACCAGTGACAATCCGGAGGCTACCTATGATACCTTGGA
>JAZSII010000073.1:0-9805 GCA_045533725.1 Acetatifactor sp.
GTGGCGGACGAGCTACACAGACAGGGCGTGGGAACGAGCCTGATGAATTTGGCCAAAGAGCAGGCTAAGAAGCAGGGCAGAAGGGCCATTATCCTTGAAACCCAGTCCTGCAATGTGCGTGCCATTGCCTTTTATTTAAGCCAGGGCTTTGAACTGATTGGGTTTGACTCTTGTTGCTACACCAATAGGGATGTGGAGAGACATGAAATCCGCTTTGATTTCGGGTACTTTTTGCACAAGAATGCAGGAAGGTATGAAGGTGTAACGGAGAAGTAGAGAGAGGGAATGAGATTATGCTGATTAAAGCTACCATAGAAGACATTAAGAAATACGGGGAGTTGGCTTACAGCCTTGCGTTGAATCCGGCCAAATCATGTTACCCAAAGAATTATAATAAGTGAGCAGTACTGCATCAAACAACAGACGATTTTGCTGAGGTTAGCGAAATCGTGGATGCCCTTACTATTGGGTGTACTGGTTGTGATGCGCAGATGTATGAAGTAATTGGGTTGTAGTGGGTTTAATAAATTGAATTTGATGAAAGAGATGAATTGTATTTTTGAAAGGAGGTGTTCGGCATGAGAACTATGAGCCGAGATAAAAGAAAAATGATGACAGAGGTGATTATCGAATATTAACAGGCAGGCATTAGGTGCCTGCAGAAAGGGTACTATGCTAAAATTAAAATATTTATTTGAGAACTTTGACCTGGCAAGGAAATGCATGGAGCTTTATGAATGTGATACGGATTCGTTGGATGAAATGTTGCGTTATTTTAGAATTTCATCAAATGCCATTTATCCGTTTCAATTGAAAACGGAAGGCAGAATTTGTTTTTTAAGATTATCTCCCGTAGAGGAGAAGAAACTTGCAGATGTGGAGTCTGAAATTTGTCTGATGAAATGGCTGATTGAGAGAGGATTTCCTGCTATGCGTCCTGTGCCGATGAAATCCGGGAAGCTTTTTGGACAAATTACTACGGAGTGGGGAACTTATAATGTTTCCTGCTTTGAAAAGGTGCTGGGAAATAGTCTGGAAGATACCAGAGGAACGCTTCAAATTGTCAAAGGATACGGAAAGACGTTGGGAGAATTACACGCTCTGATGAAGGAATACCCATATTCCGAAAAAAGGCGTAATCACAAAATGCTTCTATGCGAAATAGAAGAGAGAATACAGAAATATGATGCTTCGGAAATTGTAAGAAAAGAATTTGAGAATGTGTGCAAGGAATTAGAGTGTCTTCCCGTATCGACATCTGATTATGGTGTTATTCATTATGATTTTGAGCCGGATAATGTATTCTTTGATGAAAAGGAAGCGGCTTTTAGCGTGATTGACTTTGACGATGCAATGTGTTGTTGGTATGCATTGGATGTTGTTAGAGCGTTAGATGCACTTGATGAGGTTATAGAAGATGTCTCTAGGCAAGAAGCAATCGCGAGTTTCCTTGAAGGATACTGCAGTGCCACGACTTTCACGGAGGAGCAACAGCGGTCATTGTCGTTGATGAGAAGATTTGTCCGTTTGCAGGAATATGCGACTCTTTTGCATGTGTTAAGTGAGGGTGTGGAGGATATGCCGGAATGGATGTGTAACTTAAGCCAAAAACTAAAGTGTAAGCTCAGACAACTGGAAGAATTTATGAATGCAGGAATGACAGATTAGTGTTTTATGTGGGAATACATTGTGGCAGATTGTACCACAGTGTATTCTCACGGATGTTTATACCGGATGAGTTTGTAGAGGAATGGGCTGTGTTGAAGCGCAGGAGATAAATATGGAAATTGCACAGAATGAATCATTTGATATTCAAATGGAATACCAGTTGTAAGCATTTTAGGTTGTTCGATTGCAATTTATAGGGAATAGAAACTTTCAATCTTGCTGAGAGATTGAAAGCACGCGAAGATTTGAATTTATCGCGCTCAAGGGAAAAGGAAACGGCTGCGAAGCAGACATTTACTTTTCATGGCGCGATACCGACAAAATCGGAAGTGCGTAGCACGACAGACACGAAGTGTCTGGATTTTGGAGGTGAAATAGAAAGAAAAATTTGAATTTGACAGGATGGTTTCTCAAGCAAAGGAGATAGAATATGAAAATTAAAAAGTTTCAATTGGATGCGGATTTGCAAAGCTTAGAAGAATATTTAAGAAATCAATATCTGGAAAATAAGAATATGACTTCATGGCTGCCGGAAAGACTCCATGATTTGATTTATAGAATGGGGGCGCAAGAAACTGATGGCGGCAGGAAAAAGTCTGTAGATTATATTTTCTTGTGCGAAGAAGATGCAAAAATTATCGCTTGCATTCTTCCCGACGGCGACTCAATCTATATAAGCATCAAAAATGGTTATGAACAACTGTTTGGCTCCCTGCTTGCCTATAGTGAGGAAAACTGTCTGCCTCTATTTAGCAGAGAAGAAGATGGCTCAATAGATTTTTTGGTGGTTACCAATGACAGCCTAACCTATAGGCAAGAAATTCTTATGGGGCTGGGGTATAAAAGGCAGATTGAAGCGGATTATGATAATTGCGTGTATCCTTTGGAGTTAAATGTTTCAATTGATTTACCCGAAGGCTTTAGGCTTCTGTACGGCGAAGAGTACGATGATGAAGAAAACAAGTGGAGTGCTTGTAATTTGGGTTTCCATCCAGACCTTGAAGCGCCTGATTACAGAAATGGAATGAATCCTTATTTCTCACGCAAAGATTCATCGATGTATCAAGATAGTTTTGAATGCATTGTGGTGGATGAAAACACTTGTGAAAAAAACGACGTTTGTTCTTACTGTTTTGTCTATGTTGATAAAGAAACAAGAACGGCATATATCGAACCGGTCAGCACAAGAGAGAAATACCGACACAAGGGTATTGGTACTGCTATGATGCATGGGGTTATGCAGAGATGCAAAGAAAAAAGTATAGAAAAATGCTACGTTAATTCTTATGATTGGCGAAGAAAGTTTTATAACGCAGCTGGGTTTATTACAGAAGACAGTATAGGTTTTTGGCATAAAACAATAAAATAAACATTCTGTTCGACAAATTCCAATTTATCTAGTAGAGCCATGCCGACAGGTTCGCAAGCAAGCTTGCTCACTGTCGCGGCATTCGCCGTACTGTCCATTGTCTAAATATGCTCTTACGTGTGCAAGCACCCGACGAGCAGTATTTAAACAACGTCCAGCATGGCTCAAAGCTAACGCGCAATTTATGGAGGTGAAATCATGGCAAGCGGCATTATGATAACCGGTTCTTCAGGAGCAGGAAAAACGACTCTTGGGAAATTGTTGGCCAAGGAATTAGGCTATATTTTTGTGGATATTGATGAGTATATATGGCGCAAGGATACGGAGCTTCCGTTTACGGCAATGTATTCCAAAGAAGAAAAAATCAGTAGATTGATGGGTGCTATAGCAGATTGTGAGCATTTTGTAATGGCGGGATCCATGGATTCTTTTCACGAGTATTTTGACCCGTACTTTGAATTGGTTGTTCATCTTCACACGGATGCCCAGACCCGCGCAAAACGTGTGCATGAGCGGGCCATAGAGCGATTCGGAGACCGTGTTTTAGAGGGTGGTGACATGTATGAAGACCATCGGAAAATGTTGACCGGCATTGCGGGATACGACTTGGGAATCGGTGGTTGTACATTGCAACAACACGAGAAGTGGTTAAAAGATTTGCCTTGCAAAGTGATTAAATTGGATGGGGCAGATACGTTGGAAGAGAATTTAAGAATTATGATTGAGACATATCGGTCGATGAAAGAGGAATAGCATGCGAATTGAAAAAGTAAGTAGGGACATGTTCCCGGAAATCAATTTGGATAATTATAAGCGCGAGCAGAAAGTCATAAGAATTTATGTCAAAAAAGATGATACATATGAGCTGGAAGAACAACCGGGCGTGATGGACTGGAGTATTGATAAAAAGCGGGAAGTTGCCCGGGACCTTATAAGTGATGATTACATTTCCTACCTTGCACTGGAAGAGGATAGAGTTGTTGGTTTTGTGAGTCTGGTGAAGGAATTGGTAGGTGAACGGATGATTCTTGATATGATGCAAGTGGATGCGGATTTTCGCGGCCAGGGAATCGGACGCGTTTTGTGGGACAAGGCAGTGGAAGAAGCACGTTTACATGGTGCAAAAGAGTTGTATATTTCAGCCTGTCCGTCGGAGGAGACAATCCATTTTTACAAAGCAATGGGAGCGGAGATTACGAATAGTCCGATTAGGTCTATTGCAGATGAGGAGCCCTACGATTTGCAGATGGTTTGTCAAATAGGCTAACTTTTGGAGGAAAATACATGCAAAATATAACATCAAGAAATTTTAGCATTTTATGTGATTTTATGGACGTATATCAGTTTATGATTGATATCTACGAAAAAGATTGGAGGAATGGTGTTCCGGCACCGTTTCTGGAGTATGCACTTGTCAGTGATTGGATGGACAAGTCTAAGGTGCATCGTTTCAAAATCTGGGAGGACAACGGCGTCATGGTCGGACTCGTTTTCTACGAAAATCCGATTAATGATGTGTACTTCAGCTTGCGTCCCGGTTATGAGGAACTGGCTGAGGAAATGGTTGCGTATGCAGAGGCAAGTATGCCCCGTGTAGATGGTAAGTTACGATTAGTGATTTTCGGTGCGCAGACCGCCCTTAAGGAAGCTGCCATGAAGGCTGGTTATCAGCAAACCTTTACTTATATGGAGAAGGTTTTTGATTTTGAACAGTCCCTGGATTATGCTTTGCCGGAAGGGTTTCATTTTGTGGAACCGGACAAGGTTTCGCTGGAGAAAATATCAGAGTGCTGTTGGAAGGGCTTTAATCACGAAGAGGAGGAAGGTCCTTGGGATGGTGATATCGAGTACGAGTACTATATGCTGATGGCGCCTCACTTACATCCGGAGGATGCGGTTGTCATTGAAAGTGACACGGGAGAATATGCGTGCTATGCAGGAATGTGGTGGACACCGGAAAATCGTCTTGCCTATATGGAGCCCTTGTGTACGATTCCTAAGTACCGTAAAAAGGGCCTGGCGGCAGCAGCGCTTTCGGAGCATTATCGCAGGCTGAAGCCTCTGGGAGCAACGCATATGACCGGCGGCGGAGACCCGTTTTATGATAAATTAGGCTTTCAGCCTACGATTCAGTGGATTTTCTGGGAGAAATAATTAGGGACGGAGCAGATAAGAGTTTGATTAGGTAGTATGACGAGCGCAGCTTGTGATATGTATGGAGGAATAGCGATGAGAACACCAAAAGAAATGTTCGATCTAATATTAGGAGTGGCAAAAGAGGATGAGCGTATCCGGGCAGTGACTATGGGAGGCTCCAGGGCAAATAAGGATTGCCCGGCGGATGTATATCAGGACTTTGACATTGTCTTTTTTGTAAAGGATGTGGCGCCGTTTTGGGATAACGAGGAGTGGATTGCGGAAAAGTTTGGAAAACCGTCGTTATTACAAAAGCCGGAGAGTATGGAGCTGATTCCGCCGGATAACGATGGAAACTACATGTACTTAATGATATTTCCGGATGGAAACAGGATTGATTTACAATTTACTTCGTGGCCATATGAGGATGATGGTGAGCCCATGATTTTATTGTTGGACAAGGATGGTACCTTCCCCAAGATACAGGTTGCTGAGGATTTCTGGCATGTAAAGCGTCCCACCGCAAAGTATTTTGCAGATTGCTGCAATGAGACACACTGGTGTCTGAACAATGTGGCAAAGGGTATCGCCAGAGAAGAAGCGGCCTATGTAATGATGATGCTGGGCTTTGTCAGAGATATGCTGATGCGGATGTTGGAATGGTACGCGGGCATGAACCATGATTTCCGGATTTCTACGGGAAAGTGCGGCAAGTATTTCAAGAAGTATTTGCCGGAAGACATCTATGAGAGATTTTTGAAGACCTATCCTACGGCTGACACCGAGGCTATGTGGGAGGCTGCTTTTGAGACCCTTTACCTGTTTGGAGATGTAGCAAGAGAAGTGGCGGCAAAGCTGGAATTTACTTATAATGTCGCGGAAGAAAAAGGCATTGAAGATTATATGAAGCAGGTAAGAAACGGTGAGTTGAAGTACTAACAAGATATGACAGAAGGGGGAGATTAGATTTATGAAAATACAGATCAGTGATAATTTGATTAAGCATTATTTGCAAAATGTTTATTTTATTAACGGACATAGCTGTGCAGGCAAATCTACTATGGTGAAGATGCTGGCTGAGCGTTATGACATGATTCACTGCGGAGAAAATTACCATGATGCTTTTCCGCGGGAGAAGCTGGACCGCTGGAAACAGCCGGGCTTGTGCTATTTTGATACCATGACCGGTTGGGAAGAATGGCTGAACATGACACCGGAGGAACATTACAACTGGACCTATCAGGTGGCCCAGGAATGTATCGAAGTGGAAATTCTGGAACTTTTGAAACTGGCTGCAAGCGGCAAAAAAATTATTGTGGATACCAACATTCCGCCGGAGGTGCTTCGGGAGATTTCGGACTATAACCATGTGGCAATCATGGTTTGTGACCCGCCGGATATTTGTTTCAGCAAGTTTTTTGACCGTGACGATTCGGACAAGAAGTTTATGATGGATCAGATTAAATTGTGCAAAGACCCGGAGGCTACCTTGCAGAACTTCAATTCCTGGTTATTGTATCATCCGCCCATGGAAACGGTTTGGGAGCATACGGGCTTCTTTACCTATACCCGTTCGGACTTTGAAAATGATACCAGAGAAGAAGTGCTGAAGACTTTGGCGGAGCATTTCGGGTTGTAGAGGGTGAAAAATATGAATTTCAGAGCGATTACCTCGTCAGACGCACTGTGGAACCGGGTAAGAGATTACGCCGCAGAATGTTCCTGGAGGGCCGGAAAAGCCTTGGCAAAAGACATGGACAACAATATTTTCGCGGATTGGGAAAGGGTCGTCGTGGCGTTGGATGGCGATAATATTTGCGGATATTGTACGGTTACCAAGGTAGACTGTATTCCGGACGTAAGTTACACGCCTTATATTGGCTTTCTGTTTGTTGATGAATCCTACAGGGGAGCCAGGTTAAGTCAAAAACTGATTCAGCATGCGGAGGATTACTTGAAAACGGTTGGTTTTGACAAGGTGTATTTGGTAAGTGACCACGAAAATTTGTATGAGAAATACGGTTTCCGTGTGGTTGAACGTAAGATTGCCCCATGGGGTGCGGAAGAGAAGATTTATGTGCAGGAGATTTGAAGCAGTTAGGTTATAGAGGGGGAAGGGACACAACAATGAGTAAAATTCAAATCAATAGTGATTATGTGGAGTCACAATTACTTGCATATATTGATGAGCTGTTTACACTCCCTGAAATAGTCGGTGTGAAGCTACGGGATATTGTGATTCAAAATGATGAACATAAAGAAGTGAACGTAAAAGAGGCTGTGAACAAAAGTTATCATGATTGTTACAGCGACTCGGATATAAGCATTATTGTATGTTTGCCTACCAACAGTACGGTATCACCTAAAGAATACATGAAGCATCCGGGAAGACTGAGAATTACACCCGATAAGTATCTGGGATTTTGTGCAAATCCGGAGGCGGGGATGTATCGTATTGTTTTCAAAGATGGAATACGATACGATTTTGGTTTTGAGTTTCAATATGGTGATAAATATACACCTGTTGAATTACAGGAAGAACCGAAAAGATACAGTAATCCGGCATGGTCTATAAATAAGGTGGATGAATTTTGGTTTGTGATGGTACAGGCATTGGGAAAATTGTATCGGAAGGATTATCTGATTAGTGCGCATCTGGCAAACATAAATGTGAATGAAACGCTGGTTCAGCAGATGGTATTACGTGACATAGAGTATGGCACAAATCATCATCGCTATGGATATAGTGAGGAGCTTAACTATCGTAAATATGAAGGTGAAAATCCGTTTTTGACGGGAGATGATACTTTCGATGGAATAGCATGTAAGTTATATGCTGCCGCTAAAGCTTATGATGAGCTGACCAAGGAGTTTTATCCGGAGTATGAAGCCCGGAGTGAAGTTTTATTTAATATTTGGAGATGTTACCATGAACATTACAGTTAGATTAGAAACGGATAAGGACTACCGCATTGTAGAAGAAATAACAAGAAGTGCATTTGGCTATCCGGAAAGGGTTGAACGTGGACAAATCGGTTGCCCCTACGAGCATTGGATGGTTCATGAGCTGAGAAAGAGAGACGGTGTCTTGGAATTGAGTTTCGTAGCGGAGGCGGACGGAGAGATTGTGGGACACATTATTTGCAGTAAGGCAGAGGTGCGGACTGCAGAGAAAACAATCTCGGTTTTGAACTTGGGTCCCATCAGTGTTTTGCCTGAGTATCAAAGGAAGGGTGTGGGGAAAGCACTGATAACTCATATGATAGACCAAGCTAAGCATTTAGGATTTGGAGCGATATTATTTTTTGGTCGACCGAAATATTATCCGCAGTTTGGATTTAAGAAAGCGGCTGAATTTAGTATTATGGATTCAGAAGGGTACAACTATCCGTCTTTTATGGGGATGGAATTATCACCCGGATATTTGCAAGAGGCATATGGTGGGAAATATTATGAGTCCGATATTTATAATGACGAGCTGAATCGGGAAGCAGTGAAGGCTTTTGATGGGAGGTTTTAAAATGCCATTAGTTCGTATTGATATCATAAAAGGCAAAAGTGTTGAATACAAAAAGACCATGCTGGATGCTGTTCATGTAGCATTAATGAAGGCTATTCAGATTGAGGACTGGGACAGGTTTCAAAGATTATACGAAATTGACGAGGAATTCTTTGAAAGAAGCGAAGGAAAAACCGATAAATTTACAATGATAGAAATCACCATGTTTCCCGGGCGTACAAAAGAGCAAAAAGCCAGAATCTTTGAAGAAATAGTAAAAGAACTATATGATAGGCTGGAAATACAGCCAACGGATATTTTTATTGTGCTTAACGAGCCACCAAACGAAAACTGGGGACTGGCCGGGAAACAGCGGGAATAATAAGAATTTGAGGTGACGAAATGAGGAACATCAGTGGAATACCGGATGGTGGATTTAGAGGTAATATATATGTTTTAAAAGATGATGAAGTCATATTGGAAAGCGTAACCGGCTTCGCAGACCTGGCCAATGAAGTGCCAAACGCCATAGATACGAAATTTGCAAGTGCCTCCGCCGGGAAGGTGTTTGTGGCGGTAGGGATTTTACAGTTAATCGAGCAAGGGAAAATCAAGTTTGATACTACCTTGGGAGAGATTTTGGATATGGACCTGCATAGCATTGACAGCGGGGTGACGGTGGAGCAGCTGCTGAATCACACTTCGGGAGTGCCGGATTATTTTGATGAAAGTGTGATGGATGAGTATGAAGATTTGTGGGTGGATTTGCCCAATTACAAAATCAGACGTAACAATGATTTGTTACCGCTTTTTATCACCCAGCCTATGATGTATGAAAAGGGTATGAAGTTTCAGTACAATAATTCCGGCTATGTATTGCTTGCCACTATCATCGAAAAAGTGACCGGAATGTATTTTGATGAGTATTTGAAGGAAAGTATTTTTGATGTGTGTGACATGCAGTCCACAGGTTATTATGAACTGGACAGACCGCCCAGGAAATGTGCCAATAGTTACATTTATTGTCCGGAAACGGAGGACTACCGTACCAATATTTATTCTGTGGATGCGAAAGGAACCGGTGCCGGCGGAGCATTTATCACCGTCAAGGACATCGTCAGTTTTTGGCAGAA
>JAZSII010000074.1:0-7676 GCA_045533725.1 Acetatifactor sp.
ATTACCAAGGCAACTGCACAGCTTATGAGAGACTTCGGTTCCATTCAGGCTCCCATGAACGCTTACTTACTCAACTTAGGTATTGAGTCCTTACATGTACGTATGCCCCGTCACTGTGAAAACGCACAGAAGGTGGCTGAATTCCTGGAAGCACATGAATGCGTGGAATGGGTGAATTACCCCGGCTTAAAGAGCAACAAATACTATGAGCTTGCTCAGAAATACATGCCTAACGGCACCTGTGGCGTGGTTTCCTTTGGTGTAAAGGGCGGACGCAAAGCCGCAGAGAAATTCATGGGCAAATTACAGGTGGCTATGATTGCTACCCACGTTGCCGATGCACGTACCTGTGTACTTCACCCCGCTTCTGCTACCCATCGTCAGATGAACGACGACGAACTCAGAGCAGCAGGCGTTGGTCCTGACTTAGTTCGTTTATCAGTAGGTATTGAAAATGTAAATGATATTATTGCCGACTTGTCACAGGCTTTAGAAGCTTGCAAGTAGAAAACTGTTTTGGGGAGCTTCCGGCTCCCCTTTTGTATAATAAAGGAGGAAAATATTATGATTGAAAAAGATTACACGGCAAAAGATTATATCATCGGGGGCATATTCCTCGTTTGGTTTATCGGTTCCATCGTTGCTCTGTTTTTAACTTCGAAATCATCCCCCTGGCTGGCTGTTTCTGTATTTGGTCAATATTTTTTGGTGTTTGGGCTTATCACATTGATTTCAGGAATTAAAAACGACAACTTTCAACCTATTTTTCTCACCCTTCTGCTTGTAGGCATCCTGGCAGTACTTTTTGGAGTGGGTATGAACTTCGGAGATGAAACCACTCAGGAAACCATGAAACAATACATCCCCTATGCCGGTATCAGCATATTCCTCTTGACCGGTGTTTTCTGCATTCTCAACTATTTTGTCAGAAAGAATCGTGAAGTAAAATGCACTCTGCCCATTCAGGCCACCTGCATCGACATAAAGAGACGGCGCCGTGATACCTACGATGGACACAATCGTTATAGCCACTATCTTTACTGCCCTGTTTTTGGTTTCAAATACAATGGTAAGTCCTATGAAGTCAGCACCAACTTCTTCACCACCGACACAACGGCTGAACTTGGAGAACAGTACGATTTATACATAAATCCTGAACATCCGAAATGTTTCCGTGAAGAAGGCGAATCCGGACGCCAAGGTGGCACCGAATTAGCTCTCGGTATCTTTTTTGTAATGATAAGTTCCTTGGCTTTCTTGATTCTTTTATTTGTAAATTAAATATCTACGGAGGATAAATCATGGAAAAAGAATTAAAATTTAATCTAGGTAAAGTATTTGGTTTCATTTTATTTATATGGATTATTGCTTCCTTGATAATACTTCTCTGTACCTATCAAAACAACCCTTGGATATTCGGCATTACAATCGCACAATATTTTCTATTTGGCGGTATCCTAGCTCTTATTCTAAATATAAGGAGAGGTAACTTTGCACCATGGGTCTGCTTAATACCATTGCTCGGCCTTGGAGTGCTTTTATACTCTCTTAACTGGCATTATGAATATATTGACAAAGAATTTCTGAACGAAATTGTTTTACCTTACGCAGCAAGTCTTATTTTCGTCCTGTGTGGAATCGCACTGCTCCTTGGCACTATCACCCGAGCGGCTCAAGAAAAAAATGTACCGTGTTGGTTCGTGGCATCTGTACTAATCTTGATACCCGTACAACAAATCACTCCGCAGGAGATACCGGATACACAATAAAATGCCCTACATTCACTTTTGATTACAATGGAAAAACTTATTCTGTAAACAGCGGTACATACTCCGGCGGAATTACCGCTGTAGTTGGTCAGGAATATGATTTATACATCAACCCGGATAATCCCGAACTTTTTAAAGAAGCCGGAGAATCAAAACGACTCAAAGCTTTAGACTTTTTTTATGGTCCTATATTCATAGTTCTGGGTATCCTTATTTTTCTACTTATGAAATTTGCCTAAAATGTTAAAAGCACGTAAAGGCTATCATCACTACCCTTACGTGCTTTTTTCTTCGTTCCTACTATTTCCCCGCTAATCTGTTCTTCATCTGACAAATTTTATCATTGCAATTAGCACATTGTAACTTTTTGTTGGAACCGCTCCAGAAACGTTCCGGATGCATGGCGTATATAATCTCCCACCTGATAAGTACCACACAGGAGGTGAAAAACAAACTCCAACAGAAAAAGTTCCGTATAAAGAGCATGGGGGTAAACATCATAAAATGTCCCCAATCATAAATACGACAATTTACACAGCACTTATTTTTCATAATAAAGGTCTGAAACGGGCAAAAGAACAAAATACAGATATAATCACTCAGGAAATAAAAAACTGTAAGCATGAATAAATCTGCTTCATTAATAAAGTCAAAAACATACAACAGACCAAATATAGCATTGAACACCAGCCAAACCAACATTACAATCCATGCCTTAATATTCTGGTTTTGCACAAAAGCAAAAAGCTCCTCCTTAGAATATTCCGGACTCTCTTCATATGTCTTTTTCTTATATTTTCTAAGTGCCATAGTAAGCTTCTCTGTTGGGAAAATATGAAACAGCATCATTGTCATAAACATCAGCCAAAGAAGATGTAACGGCGTAATCCCCATCTTAATGGGCTGCGTCATAAATTCAATCAATCTATCCTTATCCAGTAAATACGCAATCAAAACAGTTACGAACACGGTAATTCGTATGATCAGTTTTACCATATACCTTTTCATCATTAGTGTTTTAATCTTATTCAAGCGTTCCATACTGCTCTCCTGTTGTATTTCTTGCACAAGTCGGCATTCAGACTTACCTTTATATTTTGACATACTTACTCTTTTTTTTCAATAGAATGTGATTGACATTTCCATAATTGCATGATAGTATACTTTGTGAACTGTTTACAAAGTTAACTTTTGTTAAGGAGGATTTATGGATAGCATTCACGAATCACTATTGAATTCATGGTTACGATTATCAACATCTATTAATAACGCGCGGTTAGTTTCGGAAATGACATATAACGAATCATTAATTTGCAATATCTTATACAAGCAGGCCAAAAACGACTATGCAGAAGCAATTACCGCTACTACCCTATGCCAGATGACCAATATGCTTAAGTCTCAAATGAACCGAACTCTTAATCAGCTCGAAAAAAAGAACATGATTACACGAGTGCGTTCTGAAAAAGATAAACGCCAGATATTCATATCCATGAACCTAAAGCAATGTCATGCCTATGAAAAACAGCATGTTCAGATTCTGAGAATTTTGGATGCGGTTATTACTCAGATGGGTAACGAAAAAACACAACAGGCAATACAAACCTTGAATCAGATAGCAGATATTGCTACTCAATTAAATTTAGGCAAATAACAACCCGGAAAGGACTTTATATTATGATTAGAATTTTAGTTGACTCATCTTCAGACTACACAAAGGATGAAATTGCAAATAACGGTTTTCACTTTGTACCTTTAAATGTTCTTTTAGCAGGTAAGAGTTATCGGGACGGCATCGATTTGATTCCGGACCAGTTTTATGATTTATTAATTCACAGCGGAGATTTTCCCAAAACATCACAGCCCTCTCCTCAGAATTTTGCAGAAATATTTGAGGATGTAAAGGCAAAAGGGGACGAACTTATCTGCATCCTGCTCTCTTCTGCCTTAAGCGGCACCTGCCAGAGCGCTCATTTGGCAAAGGATATGGTAGATTATGACGGCATCTATATCATTGATTCATTGGCTGCTACTGCCATGATAAAATTCATGGGAAACCATGCTACTCAATTAGCCAAAGACGGACTCTCGGCAAAAGAAATTGTTGATAAGATTGAGGCAATGAAAGGCAAAATAAAAGTTGTTGCCGGTTTAGATACTTTGGAATACCTCTGCAAGGGTGGACGTTTAAGTAAAGCCAGCGCTACCATCGGTGAGTTGGCAAATCTCAAACCCATTATTACAGTGACCGAAGAAGGCAAGGTTTCTGTTATCGGAAAATGTCTCGGCAAGAACAAAGCCCTGAACTTTATCCTAAAATATCTGGAAACCAATGAAAGAGATATGTCCTTCCCTCTTTATACACTTTATTCCTATGGTACGGAAAATACCGAAAAGCTGGAAGAACGCCTTACAAAAGATGGCTTCTCCTATGATGAACGTGTACAGTTAGGTTCTACTATCGGAGCCCATATCGGTCCCGGAGCATTTGCGATTCTGTATGTAACCAAATAAGAAAGGCAGCTCTCATGAATTTATTACACAAACTATATTGCAGAACTTTCCAATTGGGCTTCAAGGCAGCACTTCCGTTTCTGCCATATCGTGAGCCCTCCATACTCCATAATTTTAAGGAAGCTGCTGCACTGTTGACGGAAAAAAGCAAAAGCAGCATACTGATCATAACCGACAAAGGAATCGTATCCTGCGGATTATTGGATGGATTAACAAAAGCCTTGGAAAATGCATCCATTAAATATACCCTATTTGACGAGACGGTTCCGAACCCTACCATTGACAATATTGAAAATGCACGTATGTGTTACATTGAAAATCAGTGTAATGCTATTATTGCAATAGGTGGCGGATCTTCCATTGATTGTGCAAAGATTACAGCAGCACGCATTGCAAAACCCAAGCAATCCGTACCAAAGATGAAGGGACTTTTAAAAATCCACAAGAAGCTTCCTTTGTTAATTGCCATACCCACTACAGCCGGAACAGGCAGTGAAACCACTTTGGCTGCAGTAATCACTGATGCTTCCACACATCACAAATACCCAATCAATGATTTTTCACTGATTCCGCCCTATGCTGTTTTGGATTATCATGTGACCTCAGGCTTACCGTCTCATCTGACTGCAACCACCGGAATGGATGCTTTAACCCATGCAGTCGAGGCATATATCGGAAACAGCACCACTCGTCATACACGCAAGATGGCTGAAGAAGCCGTTTCCTTAATACACACATACTTGAAGCGTGCTTACGACAACGGTTCAGACGCAGAAGCCCGTGAGCAAATGTTACGCGCCTCTTATTGTGCCGGTATTGCTTTTACACAGTCCTATGTAGGATATGTACATGGTATAGCCCATTCTCTTGGCGGACAGTACGGAGTTCCTCACGGACTTGCAAATGCTGTAATTCTTCCCCATATTCTAAATAAATATGGAGCAAAGTGTTATAAACGTCTCAGCAAACTGGCTAAAAATTGCGGAATTGCAAATACTGAAGACAACACAGAGCTGGCTGCTCTTAAATTTATTTCTTGGATAAAAGAAATGAACCGCTATATGAATATACCTAAATATATAGAGAATATATGTGATGAAGATATTGCTTCCATGGCAGCAAAAGCTGCCAAAGAGTCCAATCCTTTGTACCCTGTTCCCAAGTTAATGAACAAAAAAGAATTGGAAACCTTATATTATATCATCGGCGGAAAGCATTTAGCATTAGTATCTGTTGCAGAAGGTGAAGTCAAATATGAATATAGAAAAACAGGTTGAAAAACAGCGTGAATATTTTGCTTCCGGGCAAACACATAACATTACATTCCGCATTCAAATGTTAAAAAAACTGAGAGCGAATATCCAAAGACATGAAACAGATATTGCACAGGCACTATATAGGGATTTGGGGAAATCCGAAACAGAAAGCTACATGTGTGAAATAGGTATGACTCTAAGCGAGTTGACATACCAGCTAAAGCATATCCGTAATTGGAGCAAACCTAAAAGACATCGTACTCTTTTGGCAAACTTTCATGCAAAAAGCTTTACCATCTGCGAACCCTATGGTGTGGTTTTGGTCATATCTCCTTGGAATTATCCCTTTATGCTTTGCATGGAGCCCTTGATTGGTGCCATCGCCGCCGGAAACTGTTGTGTTGCGAAACCATCCGCCTATTCTCCTGCTACATCTGCAATCATAAAAACCATTATATCCGAAACATTTGACCCCGGATACGTAACCGTAGTTGAAGGCGGTCGTCAGGAGAATCAAGCACTTTTGGAACAACGCTTTGATTATATTTTTTTCACCGGCGGTGTCAATGTCGGCAAATATGTTATGGAAAAAGCATCCCGCCATCTGACTCCTGTTACATTAGAATTAGGCGGGAAAAGTCCTTGTATTATTACTGATACCTGCAATCTGAAACTAGCCGCCAAACGACTGGTATTCGGAAAGTTTTTAAACTGCGGGCAGACCTGTGTAGCACCCGATTATTGTCTGGTAGACGAAAAAATCAAAGATGCTTTTGTACAGGAGGTCATTGTTCAAATTCAAAAAATGTACGGAGAAGCACCAATAAAAAATCCTGCTTACGGCAAGATTATCAATTCCAAGCATTTTGAACGTTTATTGGGGCTGATTGATTCTCAAAAGGTAATTTACGGTGGGAATTATGATTCTGCCTCCTACAAAATTGCACCTACCGTGTTGGATCAAATAACCGCCGAAGATGCTGTTATGCAAGAGGAAATCTTTGGTCCTCTTCTTCCCATTCTTACTTACAGAAAGCTCGAAGAAGCAGAACACTTTATTACAGAACGTGAAAAACCTCTGGCATTATATCTTTTCACCAAAGACAAAGCTGTAGAAAAACGTTTCACCCACTATATTTCCTATGGCGGTGGATGCATTAATGATACAATTGTACATCTGGCAACCTCTGAAATGGGTTTTGGCGGGGTCGGCAACAGTGGAATGGGTTCTTATCACGGCAAAAAAAGTTTTGATACCTTCAGCCACGAAAAGAGTATCCTCAAGAAATATTGTTGGATCGATTTACCTATGCGTTATCAGCCATATAAGGCATTTTATAATAAACTTATTCATTTCTTCTTACACTAATCAAAAGAACCTATGGACTACTTGCCCATAGGTTCTTTCCCTTTACCTACTCATATATTAATTTTTCAAAATCATCTAAAGCCAAAGGTTTGGAATAATAATATCCCTGAATATCATCACACTGCAGTTCATGTAAAAACTCCACCTGTTCTTTTCGCTCTACGCCTTCTGCTGTAGTGTGCATTCCCAAACTCTTAGCTAAAGTTATGGTATGCCACAAGAGCTTCTCACCATTTTCATCACCTACAAAATCAATTAAGCTCTTGTCAAGCTTCAAGGTATCAAAATGCATAAAATTGAGCATTGCCAAAGAGGAATATCCATTACCAAAGTCATCGAAATGAACCTGGAAACCGGCAGCATGGAATTTTTCTACTAAATCCTGTACCTGACTGTTATCCAAAGTAGCACTCTCCGTAATCTCCAAAGGTACCCACTGCGGAGCAATTTCACATTCATTCAGGATTTCCTTATATTTCTCTACTATATTTTCAAAATAAAGACTTACTCTGGATATATTTACAGAAACAGGGAATAACTTACGACCTTCCTTTTCCCACTTCTTTTGTTGCAAACATACCATACGAAATACATATTCATCCAGATTGGCTATTAAACCATTCTTTTCAAATAGAGGTATAAAGGACAGTGGTTGTCTTAAGGTACCATCTGCTTTGCGCCAACGTACCAAGGCCTCTGCTCCGACAACTGTTTCATCATTACTCTTATACTTCGGTTGATACCAAAGTCGGATCGTAGCCATGTCGT
>JAZSII010000302.1:0-3418 GCA_045533725.1 Acetatifactor sp.
CTTGATAATATCCATATGTCCATAGGTTACCGGATCAAAGCTTCCGGGATAAATAGCACCTCTCATAATATCCTCCTAATCAGCCTTTCTTTGTAAGAAAAAATGCTTGTTTGTTTTGTATTTCTTTTCTTTCAGAATTTCAAATCCTAACTCTGATAAATAAGGTAAATCGTTTTTTAGGGATGTTTCCGCAATAATCAAGGTATCCTCCGTCACATATTTCATATTGCTTAACATGCGTAAAACATTTTCCTCATATCCTTTGTCATAAGGCGGATCCATAAAAATGATATCTACATTTTTTTCATAAATACCGGATAATCCGGCAACGGCATCCTGCTTTAAAATAATAGCAGAATCTGCTAATTTAGTAAACTGTAGATTTTGCTGAATGCAATTAATTGCAGCAGGAGCATTTTCTATAAAGTATGCTTTCTTTGCACCACGGCTTAAAGCCTCGATGCCGATAGCACCGCTCCCGCTGAATAAATCAACAAATACTGCACCGGGCACATCGTTTTGCAATATATTAAATAAGGTTTCTTTGATACGATCCGTGGTAGGTCTAGTATCCATACCTTCCGGAGTTTTTAAGGGCATACTCCTTGCCACACCTGCAATTACTCTCATGCTACTCTCCTATACGGCATAGACAGAAGGCTTTAACCACGTACCTTTGTGCCTTTTCCGTCACGTTTGCCTAATTTCAATGAATTTAATACAAGATTCTTGCTCTTGTACGGAACAACGACTTCAATGCCGTTCTGAGTATAGTAAACAGCTTCCAATTCGTCCTTTGCATCCAGCTTCATGCCGCGAACACCGATGGCGGTCTTTTTCTTTTCCGGAATCTCATCGATGGGGAAACGAAGGAAATAGCCCTCCTTGGACTGCAGAACAATATTCTTCTGGTCGTGGATACAGATGATACTGATAACTTTATCATCATCCTGTAATTTGGTGGCAGCAACGGTACGTTTGGTTACGTCAAATTCACCGCCGTCAACAACCTTCATCATAGACTGCTTTGTAACAAACAGAACACGGCAAAGGTTCAACTCGGTTTGATTAGTGATAAATACAATATCCTCCTTTTCGGAGCTGTAATTACTCACATTGTCAATAGGGGTACCCTTATCCCTGAACTTTCCGAAGGGAAGGTCGAGTACCTTAATCATATGCAACTGCCCGCAGTCCGTAAAGATGCAGATTCGGCCGGTATTCTTGCACTTAAATACATATTTATTCTCTGCGGCAACGGCATCTTTGTTACGCTCATATGTTGCCATATCAATAGTCTTGGCATAACCGAAGCGGTCCATTAAGAACATAACATCCATTTCTTCCAGCTCTTTTTCCTTGTAAACTGCTTCTTCAGCATTTTCAATGGCAGTTCTTCTGGGACGTGAGTATTCTTTCTTAATCTGCTCCAGCTCATTGATAATAACCTGAGCCATGGAATCTCTTCTGTCCAAAATATCCTCATAGCGGAAAATATTGGTCATGGTGTCTTCATGATCCTTAATCAGGGCTTCAATTTCCAAACCAATTAATTTGTACAAACGCATTTCCAAAATAGCATTTGCCTGCTTTTCTGTAAATAAAAGCTGGGTTGCCATGATTTTGGATTCTTTGGATTTGAACTTAATACCTTCGATTTCGCCGTTTACCAGACAATTCTTGGCCATAGCGCGGTCCTTGGAACCACGTAAAATCTCGATAATCAAGTCGATTACATTACAAGCCTTGATTAAGCCCTCCTGAATCTCCTTCTTTTCCAATTCTTTGGCCAAAAGATTGGTATATTTACGGGTAGCCACCTGAAACTGGAAATCCACACAGGCCTTAATAATACCCTTTAAGCCCATAACCTCCGGGCGTCCGTCTGAAATAGCCAGCATATTTACGCCAAAGGTATCCTCTAAACGGGTCTTTTTATATAACAGATTCGTGAAATTTTCCACATCAGCATCTTTTCGAAGTTCAATAACAATACGAATGCCTTCTTTGGAGGACTGGTTAGAAATATCCACAATATCCTGAGTTTTCTTGGTTTCGGAAAGGGCTGCCACATCGGTCAGGAATTTGCCGATATTTGCACCAATCATGGTATAAGGGATTTCTGTAATCACCAAATTGGTCTTACCGCCCTTGGCTTTTTCAACTTCAACTTTGCCGCGGATTTTCACCTTACCGACACCGGTTTCGTAAATCTCCAAAAGTTCATCCTTATTGGTAACAATACCGCCGGTAGGGAAATCAGGTCCCTTTACATAGCGCATAAGTTCTCTTGTGGTAATGTTTTCGTCCAACATATACGCTTTGGTGGCGTCAATGACTTCTGCCAGATTGTGAGGCGGAATGTTGGTTGCCATACCAACCGCAATACCTTCGGAACCGTTTACCAGGATATTAGGGAATTTAACGGGCAAAACCAGAGGTTCCTTTTCGGTTTCATCAAAGTTAGGACTAAAATCCACTACATCCTTGTCTAAATCCGCCAGAAATGCTTCCTGAGTGATTTTGTGAAGTCTTGCTTCTGTATAACGCATTGCAGCGGCACCATCGCCTTCTATATTGCCGAAGTTACCGTGTCCGTCGACCAAGGGCTGTCCTTTTTTGAAATCCTGCGTCATTACAACTAATGCGTCATAAATAGAACTGTCTCCGTGGGGATGATATTTACCCATGGTATCACCTACGATACGGGCACTCTTTCTGTAAGGCTTATCGTAGCGTATGCCGAGTTCATGCATATCATAGAGGGTGCGTCTCTGTACCGGCTTCAAACCGTCCCTTACATCGGGAATGGCACGGGCGATAATTACACTCATGGCATAATCTATAAAGGACTTTTGCATGACCTCGGAGTATTCTGTTTTAATTATTCTATCGTCATTCATTGTTTAACCATCCTAAATATCTAATTGTGCATCGGTAGCATGCTCATAAATAAAAGCCTTACGTGGTGCTACTTCCGTGCCCATCAACAGTTCAGTTACTTCTGATGCCATACGGGCATCTTCTATTTCAACTTGTTTTAATAAGCGTGTTTCGGGATCCAAGGTTGTTTCCCAGAGCTGTGTGGCATCCATTTCGCCAAGACCTTTGTATCTTTGCAAGGTAAAAGAGCCTTTGTGAGTTTTACGATACTTTTCCAGTGCCTTGTCATCGTACAAATATTCTTCTTTTCCTTTAGCGGGCATTGCCTTATAAAGAGGCGGCATAGCCAGATATACATGTCCTTCAAAAATAAGCTCCGGCATGAACCGATAAAACAATGTCAGAAGCAAGGTGGAAATATGTTCACCGTCCACGTCCGCATCGGCCATGATGATAATTTTGTCATAGCGGAGTTTAGTGATATCAAAATCATTACCGTATCCTTCTGAAAAACCGCATCCGAAAGCGTTAATCA
>JAZSII010000108.1:0-3928 GCA_045533725.1 Acetatifactor sp.
GTCCGGAAAGAGCCAAGCTTCCTTTCCAGAAGTCCATTATCAACGAAGAAGTACCTTTCACCATCGGTGGCGGTATCGGTCAGTCCCGTATATGTATGTTCTTCTTAAGAAAGGCTCATATCGGCGAAGTACAGTGTTCCCTGTGGCCGGATGACTTTATGCAGGAAGCTTTGGAAAAAGGAATTGAATTATTATAATTATAAAAACAGAAAGCTGCGTGAATATCCTTCACGCAGCTTTCTTGTATAACCCCACTAAATTGACGCCTTAACGGCTATCCGATAAATACTTGCAACATCTTCAGATGAAAGAGCTACGAAACCGCCGGTCTTGCCCTCTCCCAATCCGAATTTCTCTACTAACACAGGAATGTCTTCTTCCTTTGCACCCAACTCTTCAAAGTTAATGGGCATTCCGATTTCATGTAAGAACTTGCGAAATGCAGCAATACCCTGCAGTGCAGTCGCTTCCGGATTCTCAAAATTCATTTCACATCCCCAGACACGTACAGCCATCTGTGCAAAACGCATTACATTATGCTTATATACAAACTCCATCCAGGAAGGCATAATCACTGCCAAGCCTGCACCATGTGCGCAATCATACAATCCGGAAAGTTCATGCTCGATTCCGTGGCTGTTCCAGTCCTGACTTCTGCCCACGCCAACGATATCATTGTGTGCCACGGTACCTGCCCACATAATGTTCGCACGCGCTTCGTAATTGTTAGGATCCGCAATTACGCGAGGGGTTTCCTTAATCATGGTCAAAAGAAGTGCCTCACAAAGTCTGTCGGTTACTTCTACCTCCGGTGTGTTTGTGAAATATCTTTCAAAAACATGTGCCATAATATCAGTTGCACCACAAGCGGTCTGATATGCAGGCAATGTCTGAGTAAGTTCAGGATTCAGTACAGAGAATTTTGCACGAAGCAAATCTGAACCTACATCTCTCTTTAACATACCCTCTTCCTTGGTTACTACGGACGCACCGGAACCTTCGCTGCCTGCTGCCGCAATGGTGAGTACCGTACCGATAGGAAGTGCTTTTTCCACAGGTTTTCCGGTACCATAGAAGTCCCAGAAATCTCCGTCGTAAGGCACCCCCAACGCAATACCCTTTGCAGAGTCAATACAAGAACCTCCGCCTACTGCCAGGATGAAATCCACATTTTCTTTTCTGCAAAGATCGATACCTTTATAAATCAAGGTATCTCTGGGATTCGGCTGTACTCCGCCCAGAAGCACGTACTCAACCCCTTCTGCCTTCAGGGAAGCTTCTACTCTTTGAAGCAATCCTGACTTTACTACAGAACCGGAACCATAGTGAATCAACACCTTACTTCCGCCATACTTCTTTACATACTTTCCGCAAGAGTTCTCAGTACCTTTTCCAAATACGAACTCAGTGGGACTGTAAAAACTAAAATTATTCATACCTTTACCCTCTCCTTTACTCTAAAATAAAAATGTCTTACTACCTTCTTTTCCTTGCAAACACCCTTCATCTCTTTTCGCAGATTCCATTCAAATGCGCAGAAGTTCATAGCAAGTGCAATCATCCACGCGGACACCTCTGCATAAGCGGTTGCCTTAAAGCCTATTACATTAACCAGGAACACAATTGTCGCTATTCTCATTATCATTTCTGCCACACCGGAAATCATGGGCACCAGTGGTTTTCCCATGCCCTGACAACCGTTACGGAACACAAACAGACTGTCCACACCCCAAATCATCAATCCGCATACAGGCAGGAATTCCACCACCAAATTGATGGACTCCTCTCCGCTTAACATAAGCAACGCCAATTCTCTGGGGAAAAAGAACATTACACTACCAAGAACCACATAGGAAATCAGTGCAATTCCTAAGCACACATGCAAACCTTCCCGGATTCTCTCGTACTTCTTTGCTCCGTAATTCTGGCTGGTAAAAGATGACATGGCAAGACCTGCTGTAGCCGCCGGCTGCATGAACAGGTTGATGTATCTGCTGCATGCAGAGTAAGCAGATGTGTAAACAACTCCCAGACCGTTTACAAAATACTGCACTACCATACAACCTACTGCTGTAATGGAGTTCATCACTGCCATGGGAATACCATTAGTCAACAACTTAATATTCAGGTTCATGTCAGATTTAAAATCACTTACTGACAATCTGATTATATCAATTTTTCGTAATTTATTAAAGCAGATTAATGCAGAAAGAATTTGTGCAATAATGGTTGCTATGGCAGCTCCGGCCACGCCCATCTGCAAAGGAAAAATAAATACATAATTTAGTACTACGTTTACTATGGCTGCCACGATAATCGCAATAAATGGAGTCCTGCTGTCTCCTAAAGCTCTCAAAATGCATGCACACATATTATAAGCCAGAGTAGCCAGCAATCCGCCAAATAAAACATATCCGTAGGTCAGACTGTCCTTCATAATCAAATCTGAGGTTTGCAAAAATCCCAACAGATTACGTAAGAACACAATACTTAATGCGGACAATACGATACCTATTCCGACAGACAGCTTTAATGCTGCTGCAATGGTTCTGCGTAACTCTCCGTAATTTTTCGAACCATACCCCTGGGCAATGGAAACTGAAAATCCGTTGGTCAGTCCCATGGAAAAACCCATAATCAAAAATGACAGAGATGACATATTTCCAACTGCCGCCAGTGCCTGATCTCCCAATCCTTTTCCAACGATAATAGTATCTGCCACCGTATATATCTGCTGTAACATATTGGTAAAAAGAAGCGGGAAATAAAATCTTAATATTAATTTTGAAACCTTTTCTTCTGTTAAATCATAGGTTTGTGCCATTTCAAATCTCCTCTTTGTTAATCGATATGATTATAATGAAACTGTGTTTTTCGTTATATCAAAATCGTTGTCTTTATACCAAAAATATGCTATAACTATAAGGGGTGATTTTATGAGTACAAATAGAGATTTAAACTATCATTTATATGTTCAAAAGATGGCCGGCTTTACCCGTACACCTTTTCACAGCGAATTTGAAAAATACAATACTATTCGTAGCGGAAACGTAGAGGAAGTCCGCAAAAATTTTGCCATTATACGCAAGAATTTTCTTGCAGGGAAAGGTACTCTTTCAGAAGACCCGGTTCGTAATGTGATCTACCATTTCGTCGTAGCAGTAGCCATAACCTCCCGTATTTGTGTAGAAGGCGGATTGGACCACAATACCGCATATACGCTTAGTGATATTTACATCCAACGCGCAGACAAATGTACCTCCGTGGAACAGCTTTTGGATATTTTTCTGGAAATGCAGGTGGATTTTGCCACCAGAATGCGTGATTTGAAAAAGAGCAACGTAATATCCATACACATACGCAAGTGCATCGATTATATTTATGAACATCTTCATGCAAAGCTTACCATAAATGAATTGTCGGAATTCTCAGGATTGAATCCCACATATCTTTCCAAGCTTTTCATGAAAGAAACAAATACCAGTGTAAAAGATTTTGTGACGAACGCAAAAGTGAGTACTGCGCAGAATATGTTAAAGCACTCTGACTTTACTTATTTGGATATTTCACTGGCACTTGGCTTTTCCTCACAGAGTTCTTTCATCAGTGTTTTCAAAAAGAAAACCGGTATGACCCCGAAGGAATACCGGCTGAAAAACTATATGATTGATATTATATAATTTTCTTTTCTTTATTCAGGATACTTATTCCCACAATTGCAGCTAAAAGCAAAACAATGCACATAGGCCAGCTGTGTAATCCCGCATTGCACACCTTCATATGGCTGATAAGAACCCATGCCACACTGCAAATAATATGTAAAAGCACAGGCATAGCAAATGTACCGAAATATTCATAGGCATATGCCAACAAATAGCCTAAAACAAGCAAATACGGCGTTCTTTCAAGTCCCATTTGGAAAAAAGTA
>JAZSII010000182.1:0-3501 GCA_045533725.1 Acetatifactor sp.
TTCCGCTGGTTGTGGAATCAGCCTGAAGTAACCTGTGTTTTATCCGGCATGAATTCTGAGGAAATGGTTCAGGACAATATTCAAACTGCTTCTACCGTAGCAGTAGGTGAACTGGGACCGGAAGAGGAAGAAATGCTGAAATGCGTTGTCAAAGCTATCAACGCAAAGATGAAAGTAGGCTGTACCGGCTGCGGCTACTGCATGCCCTGTCCTAAAAATGTGGACATCCCCGGAACCTTCTCTGCTTATAATCGCAAATACAGTGAGGGCAAATTCTCCGGTTTCTTTGACTATATGATGTGTACCGCCTTGCGTAAAAACTCAACCGCCGCTTCCAATTGTATCGGTTGCGGCAAATGTGAGCAACATTGTCCACAACATATTGCTATCCGCGAAGAACTAAAAAAAGCAAAAAAAGAACTGGAAGGCCCCATGTATCGTATCGCCCGCAAAATAGTGAAAATATTCAAATTTTAATAAATTTAAAACGGCAAATCTGTAATTCTACAAGGTTTGCCGTTTTAAAATCTTTACTTAACAAATCAACTTTCCACTAAAATGTAACAACCTTAGGTGCCTCTGCAAAAGAAGAAAAGGTAGCAGTAGCATCCTTCAAATACAACACCTCAGTATTATCATCCTTAGGGTCATACATAGCACCCAAATGAGGATATGCCTGCAACATATGTTCCTTAGCCTCAATTCTATCATCACGCACCAAAGTAGCTGCCACACGAAGCCACTTGCCACCGTCAAAAGCACAAATTTCCACCTTACCGTTTTTCTGAATCTGCTTGGACACTTCCTTTACCTTACCTGTCTGAATGTATAATTTATCCTCAAACAAATCAATAGTTCCAAAAGGTCTCACTCTGGGCTGGTCTTCCTCCACCGTCGCCAGATAATAAGTCCCCGTCTTCTTTAAAAAATCATAAACCTCCTGCATACCGTTCATACTGCATACCTCCGCCTTTTCATTTGTAAAACCCAATGTCACCTTCGGTGTCGCTTGGTTTTGTCTACGCGTACATTATACCTCATAATCGTGGAAATGACAAATTGATAATCCTCCCCGCCATGCACTTCTGTATTCTTCCGGCATAATATAAACACAAAGGTAATCAAGAGGTCTTCCATGCGTGAAATTCCTTATAACAGAACTGCTGCCGTAAACTATGCCCGCAAATGGGCACTTGGGCGAAATCCCGCTTATTATAATTTTGAAGAAATCGGTGGCGATTGTACCAACTTTGCCTCCCAATGTATTTATGCAGGTTCCGGCATCATGAACTACACACCCGTTATGGGATGGTATTACAATTCTTCTTACAGTCGAAGCCCCTCCTGGAGTGGCGTAGAATACCTCTACAACTTCCTTGTCTCCAACAAAAGCGTGGGACCTTACGCACGCTTTGTATCAGCAAAAGAAGTCCTGCCGGGGGATATTGTTCAACTTGGTACTGCCGACCTTGATTTTTACCATTCTCCGGTTATCACCTCCATCACGCCCACTATTTTGGTAGCCGCTCATACTTATGATGCACTGGATAGACCGCTATCCTCCTACATTTATGACAAGGCTCGTTTTCTGCATATAGAAGGGGTGCGAACATGGTAACACCATGAACGCACCCCTAAACTTTCGTGTGAATTCTTCTTCACTATTTCTTTTGTTATTCTATGACCAAACGTACTTTTTAACAGTTGCCTCCACAGCACCCACACCGCTTGAGAGTTCTGTGAAATAGCTCTTTACCAAATCAGCCAGACCTACCTCGAACAGGTCCACACCAAAAATCTTATCATTCTTAAGCAGTTCATCCAGTTTGCTTAAATCCTTAGGTTCTGCACTAAGCTTATACGCTGCCACATAAGGCATTACTGTATCAAGCAGAGGATCTGAACTGAGTTCGAAAGCATTACCCTTATCGTCCACAGCCATGAGATAACGTAACCAGCCTGCATAAACCAAAGGAATCAACTTCAAAGATTTCACATCCAATTCTTCACTTGCCGCATAAGCCTTGATGGTTTCTCCAAAACGAATGGCCAGCTTCTGTGAAGTATCAGTGGCAATACGCTGAGGTGCATCCGGCATGAAAGGATTCGGAATACGGCTGTTTACTACTTCATCGATAAATTTCTTCGGATCAATGATGCCGGGATTTACTACTACCGGAAGTCCTTCCTTGTATCCTACGATTTCTACGAACTTCTTTAAGTCCGGATTTTTCATTTCTGCTGAAATCAATGTATAGCCAAGCAAGCATCCGTAGACTGCCAAAGTAGTATGCAAAGGATTCAAACAGGTACAAACCTTCATCTTCTCCACCTTGTCTACAGTCTCTCTGTCTGTGAAAATCAAACCTCCTTTGTCCCAAGCACTCTTGCCGTTGGGGAACCAGTCTTCAATAACCAAATATTCACACTCTTCCGCATTTACAAAAGGTGCCACGTAGGTATTCTTGGAAGTAATTACTGCATCCAAACCATCGATACCGTCTGCATTTAACATTTCTTCCACGGTTTTGTCAGGGCGAGGAGTAATCTTGTCAATCATGCTCCAAGGGAAGGAAACTGCCTTGGCATCACGCACGTATTCTGCAAAGCCCTTGTCTGCCACACCATTCTCTGCCCACTTATCTGCAAATGCAAATACTGTTGCCGCCAGCTTATCTCCATTGTGTGAGCAATTGTCCATGCTCACCATAGCAATAGGGAGCTTACCGCTTTCGTATCTGGTGTAAAGTAAGGAAACCACTTTACCCAAATAGCTTGCAGGCTTCTTAGGACCGTTTGCAAAATCTGCTTCCACTGCAGGTACGATATTCCCCTTACCATCCACCAGCGAATATCCCTTCTCGGTAATGGTAAAGCTTGCCATCTGCAAAGAAGGATTTGCAAAAATCTCCTTCAAACGGCCATATTGTTCTTCGTTTTCACTGTCCAATACCAGCGACTCCATAATGCTTCCTACGATAGTCTTATCCACGGTATTGTCAGCCTTTAAGGTCGCCAAAATACCCAGATTGTCATGAGGCCAGTACATTTTTTCTACGATTTCATAGTCAAAACCTTCTGCCGCAATCAAACCGGTGTCAATCACACCCTTATTCAAAAGATTCTGTACTACATTTGCCTGAAAAGCACGGAAGATATTACCTGCACCAAAATGCACCCATGTAGGGCGTTTCTTGGTATTTTCCATCACCTTATCATAATCAAATTCCGGCAGGCTGTATCCTGCATCCAAAAATTCCTGACGATGTTCTCTTAAACTCTTTAATGTTAATTCCATTATTTATTTCCTTTCCCACATCTTCGCCGCTTATGCCAAAGATTACTTTCTTTCCTGGCTCTTCTGAATTGCTTCCCAAAGACCGTTCAAATAGGTCGCACCAAGTGCTCTGTCATACAAACCGTAGCCAGGCATTGCCACTTCATCCCAAATCATACGACCGTGGTCAGGACGAATAGGTCCGGTAAAGCCGATATCGTAAA
>JAZSII010000204.1:0-3350 GCA_045533725.1 Acetatifactor sp.
ACCGCTTGGCCTCCGACTTCCTCCGCCAGTGCGTCGGCCACTTCTTTCACCTGCTCCAGCATCAGGGCGTCGCGCTTCTTGGAACGTCTGCCCTTTTCGTTGAAAATCCCCTTGCTTGCATAGGCATCGTAGGAGATGGCAAAATCCTCCTCATCCCTGTGAGGAAAGAAGGCAATGCCGACTTCAAACATGATATTCCCGCTATCAGATGTGGCTGTCAACGTAACCACCACGCCCTTACGCTCCACTTCGTTGTACACGCATTCTCCACTCAAATACTGCTTATACACATCGATTACTTTCATATGGAATCCTCCTTTTCTCAATGCCGGCTCTGCTAGCCCTATTTTCTTACACACCTAAAATTTATACTGCATAAAATTACCGTTCTTCACAAATCCAAAATCCGTGTACAGCAGTACCCCCATATCGGAGGCGGTAATCTGGACTGCTCCACAGCCGTATTCCTTAGCTTCCTGTACTACTCTGGTAAGAAGCTCCTTGGCGATACCTTTTCTTCGATATGCATCGGAAGTATACATAGAGGAAAGAAGACCGATTTTTCCACTGGGGCAGCCGAAATAAGGCGGTTTTTCCACAAAGGACATACCGCTGGTTCCTACGATTTCCTCTCCATCCATGGCAAGCCAGGACACAAAGGTCCCATCTGCCAAATGCCTGTCATAATAATCCTTTAACGCCGGCACCAAATCCAAATCCTCCGTGGCCCCTTCTTCCCGAAGCTGTCGGATGCGTAGCTCTATAAACTTATCTACTTCCCTTTCGGTTAATTTTTTATAGTAAATAGACATAAATATCACTCCTCGCATTTTGTATGTAATTCCAACACCATAAATACATCCGACCGTACATTCTGATTATACCTCTCTGTATCCACAAAACCAACCCTGCTGTATAATCCCAAGGCTTTTGTACTGGTGGATAAGGAGTCTAAGTACATCCGATGATATCCGACTTCTTTTGCAAAACTCACTGCCTTTTCCAACATAGCTTTCCCATATCCTAAACCATGGTATTCCTCCAGTAAATATAAGGACTTTAGCTCACAATTTTCCTCATCCAGCTCTTTTACAGCAACCGTTCCAATGATTTTCTCATCTTCAAAAAGGCACCAGAACACCTTAAATTGATTTGCAATATCAAGATAAAAACTGTGTCTGCCCCTGATATCCAAAACTCTGCCAGACTGGGGCAGACATTTCTCTAAAAACGTAATTAACGGAAGTTCAAATTTTTTGCTATATTCTACCATTTGCTTTGCCACTTATTCTATTCCTCCTGCACCACTCTCTTACTTCACCGCTCTGGTTGCAATAAAGGTGGGCACATTATATTCTTGGAAAAAGCCGTAGCCGTCCGTATCTTCCATCAAATTGGTCAGACAAAATCCGGCTTCCAGCTGGCCGCCAATCTGCTCCTCCAAGGTATGGGAAAACTCGATTGCCCTGTCATTTTTCATGCATTCCTCATAAAGCTCCGGATTTTTCATTGGGTTAAAGGGCAGCTTGTACTTAATGCTCATATCCGTATCATCAAAGATGAACGCAAAGCCCGTGTCCAAACCGCACATCAGGATTCCACCCTTCTTCAACACTCTGTAGCACTCCATAAAAATCGGCTTTACCTCCTCCACATAACAATTGGAGGCGGGGTGAAAAATAATATCAAAGGTTTCGTCCTCAAAAGGCAACCTCTTGGTCATATCTGCCTGCACGATTTCCACCTGATAGCCTTCTCTCTCTGCCACTATGCGCTCACTCTCGCACTGCTTGGTAGAGTAGTCCAACACGGTACACTTGGCACCCAAAGCTGAAAAAACCGGAATCTGCTGACCGCCGCCGCTGGCCAAGCCCAAAAGTTTCTTCCCCTTTAAATCGCCAAACCACTCCTTCGGCACCATCTTAGTCGGGGTCAGTAATACGCCCCATTCTCCCGCCAAAGCTTTTTCATATTCTTCATGGGTAATAGGTTGTCCCCATGTCCATCCATCCTCACACCAAGAATCAATAATCTTGGAATTTATATCCTGATAACTCATATTCACTTCCTCTATTCTTTCCTTGCCACAAAAAGATACCTTGCCATCTGACCGGCAAACTCTTCATAATTTTTTGTTGCACAATCTGTTTGAAACAGTAATAAATCAAACCAGTCTTTTTGTTGTACTTCTAAAAATTCCTTCTCATGGGCCAAGGCTGCCTCTCGCTTTTTCTGAAGTAATTCATAGGTTTGCCTGGTGATATCAGTGACTTCGTAGGGTAATCCGTTTTGTTGCAGTGCCTGCGCCAGTACGGTGGTCTCCGCACTCTCTGTCCTGGGCATCACATCGCCCTCCTGATATCCCACAAAGAACACTCCCTCCTTCTTCAGCCACTTCTTCACCTGCGCAACAAATTCTGTCATATCTTTCGCAAAGTACATGGTATCCATGGAAGTAATCACATCAAAGGAATTCTCCTCATAGTCTACTTCCCCAATGACACCTTCCCGAAAATCTGCCCGGTCCGTAAACAGCGCCTCCGCAGTTTTGATGGCTTCCCCGGAGTAGTCAAAGCCATGAATACAGGCGCCTGTCTTCTGTTGCAGATACCCCAGCATCTTGCCGTTTCCGCAACCAATATCCAGGATATGCACATCCTCGCCTGTGGGAATATACTCCAAAATCCTATTAATCTGCGCGATGTCACTAAATCCGTCCTGTGAAAAATCCTCCCCAAAGGCATCCTTACAAAAGGCCTGAAAGGCAGGAGAACCTGCTGCCATCTTATAAAATTCTTCGTAGGCATCATAAAATAATAAGTCTGATTTATTCATTTCTGATCCTCTCTGTCAGCTTACCGTTCCTTGATCCGTGCCAGCATCTCCTCTGCAAACTGCTTTGCTACTGTCTCCTCCAGAGTCATCTTCTGTCCCGTGGCGTATTCTTCCAAAGCGTCCCTTATTAGCTTCGCTAATTCGCCTTCCTCGCCTATCCGGTCATCTGCTGCCAACTGCCCAAGCATCCACTCTCCTCCTTCTTTTTTGGAGAGAATGAGTCCTTCCTCTTTGTAACCCAGCACACGGCACAAATTCAGGATGATATACATGGGATTTTCCAAAATATCCTCTGTAGCGCCCTCAATATCGCACCAAATACTGTCCATGTAAGCTTCCCGGCTTACCTCTGCAAATACTTCCCGGATGTCCTTGCCGTAAAGCACCTGTCCCCTATGATAGAGAATGGTGAAATGAGCCGCCAAATCCTTGTCCGTGCCCTTCATCTTGGCTACATAATCCTCCGGATCGGTCTGATACCAATTCAAATGTGCCACGGAAAAATGCAGCTCAAA
>JAZSII010000214.1:0-3261 GCA_045533725.1 Acetatifactor sp.
CCAAGCGGTTTCCGGAAGCAGCAACATAGACAACACCATCTTTATCTTTTGCCACTGTAGGCCAGCCCTGATAAAGAAACCAGCCCTCTGAAAACCTTCCTACGATACCCTGTTTCATTTTTTCTTCCTCCCGACAATATAATTCATTGGTGGTTATGGGGAAAATATCATTTAAAACATCACTTTTTCCAGCTTAAGTCAATATACGGTCAAAAAAGAACCACCGAAATAGATTTTGAAGGTGTAAGATAAAGGTAGACACATGGAAAACCACCATGTTGTCTACCTTTTCTTTATGCTAAAATACAGATGGAGGTGGTAACGGTGAGAAAAGGACAAATGAAACGAGTATGGACACCGGAGCAAAAATCAGAGATTGTACATAAGCATTTGGATGACCATATCTCAGTACGAACACTGGAAAGAGAATACACTGCGGACAGGAGCATGATCTGCCGGTGGGTGAAGGAGTATATCGCAGAGGGAGAATCCGCATTTATTCCTAAATGTCATCCCGGTAATCCGTTTGCTGCATTACACACCAGTAAGAATCTTTCCGAATTGGAAAGATTGCGGCTCATGGTGGCAAAACTGGAGATTGAGAATGAACGGTTAAAAAAAGGATATTGGGTGGAAGGAGTTGGTGCAAACAAGGAATTCGTTACCGGACAAGGCAAGAGTATGAAATCATCGAAACACTCAAAGTGAAATATCCTGTTGTCTTTCTCTGTCAGCTCATGGGAGTTAATAGATCTGGTTACTACAAATGGAGAGAACGACAAGGGACGCTGAATCGGTATGAACAGGACAGACAGTTACTGACAAAACTATTGGCAGAGCAACACAAGAAGCACCCTTCCCACGGCTACCATATGCTTGCCAAAGCGGTATTTGAAGCAACGGGATGGGTATTTTCTCACAATCTGGCACATAAATGCTGCAAACAGGCCGGCATCCGTTCCAAGGCAAGGAAATACACCTACAAAAAAGTAGGAGAAGAACATGTAGAGTTTCCAAATGAAGTAAAGGGAAACTGGAACGCAAAACGCCCCGTTGAAATCGTTGTATCCGACATGACGATATTCAAGAACAATGGGCGGTGCTGGGAATGGACGCTCCTTGTGGATACATTCAATAACGAGATCCTTGCTCACCAAGCCACGCCGATCCAAGGCAGTACAAAACCATATTACCACTGTCTGGAGCAGCTAAAACTACTTGCAGGCAAGAAAAATGAGGAGCAGACACCCCAGGTAGTCTTGCACACCGACCAGGGTTCCGTCTACTCCTCACAAGCCTTCCGACAGGCTCATGAACATTATAACATACTTCGTTCAATGTCGCGAGTAGGAACTCCAACGGATAATGCAATAATTGAAGCAATTAACGGCTGGATAAAGGAAGAATTATTCCTTGACTTCGGTTTGGCAACCGCTAATGACGTTCCAAAATTACTGGACGAGTATGTCTATTACTATAATAACGAGCGACCTGCGGCCGCTCTGGGTTACAAAAGCCCAGTTCAGTACAAGACCGAACTGGGCTTCTAAAACTATGGTGTTTTTAAGTGTCTACTTTTCCTTGACAGATGCACCTAACGGAGTTTTACGGTTTCTAACCGCAACCCAAGCTACTTGGCAAAGTATGGATTTAACATAAGGATTACCCGGCAGAATCTTTTTATATTTAATTTTTCCGGCACTTTCATCATTTCTTGGTGAAAGACCAGCCCAAGAGCAAAGATGCTTTGAAGTTTTAAAGGATTGCTGAGGACAATCGCCATTCTCGGCAAGAATAAGTAAAGCGGCTGTAATATCAATTCCCGGAATAGAATCAAGTCTTTCTAAAAATTCAGAATATGGCTCAGCTATCTCTTGCATTTTGTCGAGAATTCTGCTAATATTTTCTTGGATGTGATTGACTTCGTCTATGAAATCTTGGAGCAAGAAACATTCGTTTGAGTTAAGCATACCGCAGATGGCTTTTTGTATGTCATCTGCGGTATGCTTATGTTTACCCCTTAACGCAGATGACACTTCCTCTACAGTAAGACTTCCTTTTTGCGAAAGTAAGTTTAGAATATTCATACCGCTAACGCTGTTAATGTCGCTCAAAACACTTGAAAGCTTAAAACCGTGAGTTTGAAGAAATTTTTCCAATCGGTTTAAGCATCTGCTTTTGTCACCGACAGCATTTTTATATGTACGAGAAAATTCACGCAAATCTCTAATCATTCTTTCAGGAACGAAAGATTGTTCAAGAAGTCCGTGCTGTAATAAAGTAGCAATCCATTCTGCATCCTTAACATCCGTTTTTCTTCCGGGAAGATTTCGCATATTGTGAGCATTAGCTACAATAATGTTTTCGTAGTATGGACTGTTAGCTTCAATTGCTTCATACACAGGTCTCCAATATACGCCTGTACTTTCCATAGCAATGTGGTAGCAGTCATTATTGTATAACCACTCCACAAAATCTTTTAATGAACTTGGAAAAGTAGAAAACTGCATACGAATAAATTCAGGATTTTCTAAACCCTTTATGATACAAGCCTCAATCATATCCTTGTGAACATCAACACCGCAACAACATTCTAAAATCGGTTGCATAACACACTCCCTTTACGATTTCTGTGGGTGCGGTTATTCGATTTTTTAAAGAAATTTAGCGTACGTTATCTTGTGACAGTTCTGTGTACTCCGGAATAACCTTGCTCCTGTTCTAAAGGCGTGATTTTCTCAACATACCGTCCCTCGAGCTTTCCCACAATCGTATTATATCATGGTTTCATGTTGTTGTGTGTGAGGGTGAGTCATGCGGTGTTCTCTGGCGGAGACAAGGGGAAAGTCCCTTGTGTTCCTAAGCAACACATAGAGTCGTTCAACGTGGTACTTAATCCTTTTTAGCGTTTTTCTTAATTGTTTTTGTAATTATTGATGTTACAATAGATATTATACTTGAAACAATTATCGATATGGCTGTGAGAATACCTATGACACCTAAAGCGAATTTTGATTCTTGCAAAACAGCAGATGTTGAATTGCTTAAATATGCACTACCTATGTTTATAAAAAGTATAATAAAAATTGTACAAAACAAAAGATATAATATATTAGGAAGTATAATCTTTTTTGTCGTTCTATAAGAAAATTGACCATAAATTAATGAAAACGCTGGAAATAGTCCATAACCATAAAAAGCAGTAAATCTTGTTTCCTTCACTTGAAATACCATTACGTCTACAATAAAAAAAGCAAGAAA
>JAZSII010000043.1:0-6884 GCA_045533725.1 Acetatifactor sp.
GGTAAAAGCGTCCGCTGATATGGGGAGATGAAGTAGAGAGAGAAGGAAAAAGCAAGAAATTATGAAAAGGAGGAGTTTAAGGAATGAATAAAGTGAAAAAAGAATTGGAAAACAGAAAGAAGGAGTTGTTGCAACTTAAAAAAGAAAAAGAACATGCACTTCAAGGGGTTCCCAAGGGAACATTACGAATCAGTTGTAGTCAAGGAAGAACACAGTTTTATCACAGAAAAGAAAAAGAAGATAGACGTGGTACTTATATAACGGAGAAGGAGCATAATCTGATTAAGAGATTAGCACAGAAAGAATACGACCAAAAGGTACTTCGGACGGTAAAAGAGGAATTGCGAGTTGTGGAACGGTGCATGGCCGGTTATCAGGTGACAGAGCCTGAATTCATATATGAGCAAATGCATAAAGAGCGCAAAAAATTAATAACACCAATCCGGGTGTCCGATGAAGAATATTTAAAACAATGGGAAGCTGTAGAATACCTAGGAAAAGAATTTGCAGAAAATGCACCGGAATATTACACTGCAAAGAATGAAAGAGTACGTTCAAAATCAGAATGGATGATAGCAAACATGCTGAAGGATGAGGGGATTCCTTATCGATATGAGTATCCAATCAAATTAAAGGGGTTAGGACAGGTGCATCCGGATTTCATGGTTTTGAATACGCGGAATCGTAAAGAATACTATTGGGAGCACTTTGGAATGATGGATGATATGGAATATCTGGAGAGGGCGTTATATAAAATTTCCATGTATGAGCAAAATGATATTTATGTGGGAGAAGGACTGATTGTAACGTATGAAACGGTAGCGCATCCTTTGAATCCCAAGGAGGTTATAAGTAAAATCCAACGATATTTAAAATGAGTTTGAAAAAAATTGACGAAAAAAGGAAAAAGCCTTACAATGTAGAATGGTATTTGGATACATATGAATTCAATATAAAGAAATGGATACAAGGAGAAGTAATATGTTTTGTAGAAATTGCGGAACACAGATTCCGGAAGATTGTATTTTTTGTGTCGAGTGTGGATACAAGGTAAAAAGTACACAGACAAGTGCGTCAGAGGAAAACAAAGCATCTGTAAATGCTCCTGCTGAAGAGGTTGCGGTAAATGCACCTGTGGGTGAATCGTTGGTAAGTGAAGTACAAGCGCAAGCACCGGCAAAAACAGTACCGGTAGATAATACACCGGCACCTATAACGGAGCAGAAACCCAAAAAGAAGAAGACAGGTTTAATTGTGGGTATTTTGCTGTTTCTAATTCTTGCGTTGGCGGCAGTGGGTGTATTCCTCTTTTTAAATTCCGATTCTTGCAAATTTGAGAAACTGTTAGCATCTGCGGAAGAACTTATGGACGATGAAGAATACAAGGACGCGGCAGAGATTTTGGAAGAGGCCTTGGAAATCAAAGAAGATGATGAAGATGCCACAGAGATGTTAATCGAGGCATATGAGGCATTGGTGGAAGAGTACCTTGAAGATGGTGAAGACAAAAAGGCTGAAAAAATAATGAAAAAACTTGAAGCCTTGGAAGAAGGCGATAAGAAGGACAAAGATAAAGACAAGGACAAAGATGATGATGGCGATGGTAAAGGTGTTGCAGTAGCGCCTACCCCTGAACCTACACCCGAGCCTACACCGGAGCCGACTCCTGGGCCTACACCGGAACCGGTAGTGGAAGATACGGAAGGAAAGGTATTGAACATTTACTGTTACAATGATGAATTCCGACAGATAATGGAGGATTACTATCCGGGATATGAATATGTTGGAGGAGATTCCGGTAAAATCGGGGATGTAACTGTCAATTGGACTATTATTTCTATTTATGACAATGAATATCAGAATCGTTTGGATGTGGCCCTTCTAAATCAAAGCCATGCCAATAAGGATAACAAAGTCGATATTTTCTTAGTTGATCAGGACTTTGCGCTTAAGTACGCCGGTTCTGACTATACCTTACCTATTAGCAGTCTGGGTATTACAAGCGAAGATATTGCAAATCAGTATAAGTTTACGCAGGATGTGGTTACTGATTCTAAAGGTGTGCTAAAGGCACTTTCCTGGCGAGGTTACCCCGGTGCACTTGTTTATAATCGTGAAATTGCCAAGGAAGTATTTGGAACAGATGACCCTGCAACAGTGCAGCAATATGTACAGGATTGGAATTCCTTCGTGAGTACGGCAGAACTGATGTCCAACTATGGATATGATATGGTTTCCACCGTATTTGATACCTATCGTACCTATGCGGACAATGTGTCATCCCCCTGGGTCATTGACGGACGAATTAATATTGATGAAAATATCATGAATTGGGTGTATGATTCCAAATATTTAATCGATTTGGGTGTTGCCGATGCCCATGGACTTTGGACTGGGGACTGGTTTCATGATATGTATCCGGAAGGAAATGTATTTTGCTATTTCGCTCCCCTGTGGATGGTAGATTATAGTATGGAAGGATATGTGGAAGGTTCTGTTGCATATAATGGCGATTGGGCTGCAACGGAAGGCCCACAGGGATTCTTCTGGGGAGGTACCTGGATTTGTGCAGCTACAGGAACCGATAATGAGGAATTGATTAAGGATATCATGCTTAAACTGACCACAGATACGGAACTTATGAAGGACATGGTGTTTAACTACGATGAGTATGCGAATGATAAATCGGTTATGGAATATGTGGGATTAAGTGATTATCAAAAGGATTATCTGGGTGGTCAGAACCCCATGCCGGTATATCATGCAAATGCGCTTAGACTGGATAAGAGTTATGTTACTGCTTATGATTTTGGATGTAACGAAAAATTCCAAGAGGCAATGTTGCAATATTTTATCGGCAACCATACCTTAGAAGAGGCGTTGGATTGCTTCTACATGGATGTAATGGACAAATATCCGGAATTGATAAAGTAAGTATTTAAAAATAAAAAAGGAGAAAAAATATGTTTTGTAGAAATTGTGGAAAAGAAATACCGGAGGGGAATCAGTTTTGTGGTGCGTGTGGTAAACCAATAAATAAGGTACCGGTTGCAGCAACGCCTGGGCAACAAGCTCCGGCAACAGCGACACCGATTGCGGAAACAGCGGTACAGCAGAGTGCAGCGGCTGCGTCAGTTGTACCTCAGCAGAGTACAGCTCCTGTTGTAGCAGAAAAACCTAAAAAGAAGAAAAAAACCGGCTTAATCATCTTTTTGATTATTTTAGTACTTGCATTGGGGGCAGGTGCTGTTGCGGCAGCGATGAATTGGGATAAGATAACGGATGTGTTTGCTTCGGATGATGAGGATGATGAGGACGATGAGGACGATGACGAAGATGATGAAGATGATGAAGATTCCGATGACGAAGACGATGAAGACTCCGACGACGAGGATGATGGCAAGGACTCTGGTAAAGACGACGATGACGACGGTAAGGATGTTGTGGTAGCGGAACCTACCCCCGAGCCCACACCGGAACCCGTGGTGGAGGATACGGAAGGAAAAGTACTAAACATTTACTCTTACAATGATGAATTTATATGGCTCATGTCCGATTATTATCCCAGCTATGAGATGATTGATTATTACACCGGTAAAATCGGAGATGTAACTGTGAATTGGGACATTAAATATACGATAGACAATGCATATCAGAACAATCTGGATGTGGCACTTTTAAATCAGGAGCAGGCGTCTGCGGATAATAAAGTGGATATCTTTTTGGTTGACCAGGACCTTGCAACAAAGTATGTTGAATCTTACTATACCTTGCCCATCAGTAGCCTTGGAATCACAAGTAACGATATTGCAAATCAGTATAAATATGCGCAGGATGTTGTGACAGATGCAAACGGAACTTTAAAGGGACTTTCCTGGATGGCTTACCCGGGGGCACTTGTTTATAATCGTGAAATTGCAAAGGAGGTATTTGGTACAGATGATCCGGCAGTGGTACAGCAGTATGTAAAGGATTGGGAGACTTTTTTGGCAACTGCTGACATGATGAAAGCAGCCGGATATTATATGGTTTCTACCGTGTATGACACTTATCGTACATATGCGGATAATGTTTCGGTTCCATGGGTGACTGATGGTGTAATCAACATTGACCAAAATATTATGAAATGGGTGTATGACTCTAAGGCATTGGTAGATGCCGGCGTTGCCGGTACACATGAACTTTGGAGTGGTGAATGGTATAACGGTTTCTATCCGGAAGGAAACGTATTCTGCTATTTTGCGCCCACATGGATGGTGGATTATAGTATGGATGGAACGGTAGAAGGTTCTGTTGCATACAACGGAGACTGGGCTGCAACGGAAGGTCCTCAGGCATTCTTCTGGGGAGGTACCTGGATTTGTGTAGCAACGGGAACTGATAATGAAGAGTTGATTAAGGATATTATGCTTACCATGACTACGGATACGGAACTTATGAAGAACATGGTAGTTAGAGAAGATTTATTTGTGAATAATAAATCTGCTATGGAATTTATTGGATTAACAGATTACCAAAAGGATTATCTTGGCGGTCAAAATCCAATGCCTGTTTACCATACAAACGCGCTGAAGCTGGATAAGAGCAATATCACTGCATATGACTTGGGCTGTAACGAAGAATTCCAAAAGGCGATGAGACTGTATTTTGTGGGGAATTGTACCTTAGAGGAAGCGATGGACTACTTCTATAGGGGAGTAATGGAGAAATATCCGGAATTGAGCAAATAAAAGTTTATACATGTAAAAATGTAACCAAAAGATTTTGATTCTGTCATATTAAGTAGGAGGGAGGAAAAGGTATGGAAGACAGTCAGATTATTGAACTGTATTGGCAACGATCGGAAAATGCTATAGCAGAAACATCAAGCAAATACGGGAAGCTGGTCCGTAAGATTGCTTTTAATATCGTAGGCAATCACTCGGATGCGGAAGAATGTGAAAATGACACTTATATTGCTACTTGGAATGCCATACCCCCTACCAGACCGAATATCTTGTCTGCTTTTTTGGGCAAGATAGCAAGGAATATTGCGCTGAACCGTTATGAATACAATAAGGCGCAAAAGAGAAACAGTGAATTCGACGTGGTTCTTTCTGAATTGGAAGAATGTATTGCTGCCAAGAATACGGTGGAAGACAGTTATGCGGAAGGTGCTTTGACAGAGATGTTAAATGAGTTTCTGGAGCAACAGAAGAAGGAAACCCGCATGATTTTCGTAAGAAGATACTGGTATTCGGATTCGGTGAAGGATATCGCAAAACGTTTCGGAATCGGGGAGAGCAAAGTGAAAACCGTTCTGTTTCGAACCAGAAAAGAGTTACAGGACTTTTTGGCACAAAGAGGAGTATTTGTATGACAGAAAAAGATTTGTTCCGGGAAATAGGAATGATTGATGAAAAGTATGTGGAAGAGGCTGCGAGTGTGAAGCGGGCAAAGATTTTGACCCCTGCATTCCGCAAGACCCTGGCTACAGCAGCGTGCTTATGCATCTGTGTAGGTATTTATTTTGCTGTCCGGACAGTGCGGGAAGAAAGTGAGGAATCAGCTAAGGATTCAGCAAGAGCAGAGATGATGACGGCAACAGCGGACGGAGTTGCTTCCGAAGAGAATTCGGAAGCAAAAGCAGAAGGATTTGATGCAATCGGAGAGATGTTTCAGGAGATGACGGGTACTTCTAACAGCATGTCTGACGGGATGCCAATGGATACCCAGAAAAATCAGGAAGCGGAAGAGGAAATGGAGTCCTGTGACAGAGCACCTCAGGCAAATGAATCCGTTAGTACGGAGAGTATGGTGGCAGATGATACAGAAGATATTATAGAAGAGCTTGCAGAGTATTCTAATAATTATGAGGAACTTTGTAACGGAGACGCCTTTGTGGTGACGCATGGAAAGGTTTCTGCAGGCATGGATAAATGGGAATTGTTTTTGCAGGAATCAAAGCGCGGAAACGAAGCACAGGTGGATGTCATCCGTTTTACAGACGAAGGGGATGCCATTATTACCAGAGTATGCTACAAGGATGGAATGTACTATTTGTTTGAGGATAGTACCCGTGATGCATGGGGGAACGGAACATATACAGCATATGAATTTTCAAGTATAAATATTATAGAGGATAGCGAAGGTTATGTGGAAATAATATTTGCCGACAAAATCATTATGGATTCGGAGGCTGTAGACCCGCAGGAGATGTATTATCTGGTACAATATAGAGAAATGGATTAATAATAAGTTAAAATAGGCCGTCGCATGGCTGAATGAAGGTTCGGTCCGTGCGATGGCCTTTTTATATACTTTAGTCGGAAATCCCGGATTAAAGTGTGGATTCGATGTCGGCGCGACTTGCCTGTATACTGCCTTGTACCATGGGGGCGGTGCCGCCGCCTTTAGCAGAGAATTTCTCGCGTAGAAGAGTAGCTATTTCGCGACAGTCCTTGGATTTACTTCCGATGACGAAATTGTAACCATCCGTATCATTTCCGCTGAAAACAGCACAATAGCCGGCGTATTTTTCGGTCAGTTCGTTTACAGTATTTCGAACTGCCACCATATTGGATAATTCTACGAAAAGTACTACATTCTCTGTTTCTTGCGGTGCGGGAAGTGATGCAAGTTTCAACTGCATCAGTTGGTTGGCCAGTTCATTTGCTGTATTTTTCATGGTCTGTGCTTCATCCTGCAAACGCTTTACTGCTTCAATAATCTTCTCGGGTTTGGCAGAAAGCATGGCAGTCAGTACGCTGAAGGTATCCTGGCGGAAAGAGTAATCTCTTAAGGCACGACCGCCGCATAAAAGAGTAAGGCGCATGCCGCCGCGATGATTCATGGCATTCACGATTTTGATGACACCGATTTCGCCGGTAAAGGAAACGTGTGGA
>JAZSII010000247.1:0-4242 GCA_045533725.1 Acetatifactor sp.
TACAGGCTCTCCCGTAGTGTTAGAGGACTTATCCCCCGAAGACTCTCCTGTGTCACCTGCGCATCCGCCCAGTGCAACCACTAACAGAAGTGCCATAAGAATACTAAATTTCTTTTTCATATGTCTTCTCCTCTTCGTTAAATAAATCTCTCACTATTCTATTGTCAGCCTTATTTTACCACATTACTTGCAGATTGCAAGTTTTTTTATAAGAACAATACTTATGCGGTAATACTGTTTCCTGTATATAACTGGTAATATTTACCCTGCTGGTCAATCAACTCCTCATGGGTACCGCTCTCAATAATTCTGCCCTGCTCCAATACCATGATACAGTCTGAATTCTTAACAGTGGACAATCTGTGTGCAATGACAAAGGTTGTTCTGCCATGCATGAGACGGTCCATACTTTCCTGGATAATTCGCTCTGTTCTGGTATCGATGGAGCTGGTCGCTTCGTCCAAAATCAATACCGGCGGGTCCGCAATAGCTGCACGGGCAATTGCAAGAAGCTGACGCTGACCCTGACTTAAGTTTGCACCGTCGCCCACCAGCATGGTGTCATATCCCTGAGGAAGTCTGGCAATAAAGGCATCTGCATTTGCCAGCTTTGCTGCTGCATATACTTCCTCGTCCGTAGCATCCAGCTTACCGAAGCGGATATTCTCCTTTACCGTACCCGTGAAAAGATGTGTCTCCTGTAAAACCATACCCAAAGAACGTCTCAGGTCTGCCTTTTTAATCTTATTCACATTGATACCGTCATAGCGGATTTTACCGTCCTGAATATCATAAAAACGATTAATCAAATTGGTAATGGTAGTCTTTCCGGCACCGGTGGAACCTACAAAGGCAATCTTTTGTCCGGGCTTTGCATAAAGTTCAATATCGTGAAGTACCATCTTTTCATCAGTATACCCGAAATCCACCAAATCAAACACAACTTCGCCTTTTAATTCCACATAATCCACACTACCGTCTGCCTGATGGGTATGCTTCCATGCCCAACGTCCGGTACGTTCTTCACATTCTGTCAACTTGCCATTTTCTTCCTTGGCATTAACAAGGGTTACATAGCCTTCATCCGCTTCCACGCTTTCATCCATCATATTGAACATACGCTCCGCACCTGCCAGTGCCATGACAATAGAATTCAACTGCTGCGTTACCTGATTGATAGGCATGTTAAAACTTTTATTAAAAGTCAGGAAGCTGGCCAATGCGCCCAAGGTAAATGGGTTCTTCGGATCCAATGGATGCAATGCCAATAAGCCACCCACAATAGCACAAAGCACATAACTCACATTACCCAGCTGTGCGTTAATAGGTCCCAAAATATTAGCATAGGTATGCGCCTTATCTGCACTAACAAACAATTTCTCGTTCAATTCCTTGAACTGCTCCATATTATCATCTTCGTGACAGAATACTTTAACTACCTTCTGTCCTTCCATCATTTCTTCGATAAAACCATTGGTGGCACCCAGATTGATCTGCTGTTCCAGGAAGTATTTACCACTGTTGCCGGCAGCCTTTGCCGCACAGAACATCATTACACCCACCATTACCAGTGTTAAAATCGTAAGAGGAATACTTAAAAGTACCATACTGATAAACACACTGACTACCGTCACTACACTGTTTACCATCTGTGGAATACTCTGGCTTACCATCTGGCGCATGGTATCATTATCGTTGGTATAAACCGACATAATATCACCATGAGCATGGGTATCAAAATACTTAATGGGAAGCTTTTCCATATGCTCGAAAAGTTCATCACGCAAATTGCGAAGCACACCCTGGGTCACATTAATCATAATTCGGTTCTGGGTATAGCCTGCCAGAATACCGATACCGTAAAAGATTGCCACTTCTCCGATAGCACCCGCCAAAGGCGCAAAATTCTTGATAGGGTTGGGATCCTCCAACATGGGTTTGATATACTCATCAATCAAGGTTTTCGTAAACAGGGTTCCCCGAATACTTGCAAAAACGCTGATAAAAATACACGCAATCACCAATACATAATGTATCCCATAGTCACGGAATACATACTTCATTACTCTCATGAAAAGCTTGCCGGGATTCTTAAGCTTCGGCTTGGGACCTCGCATGCCTCTCATGCCCGGTCCTCTCATCCCCGGACCGCCGGGACCTTTCATGCCGGGACCACCTTGCATGGGTTTTGCTGTCTTCATTTCTGCCATGATTAGTCCACCTCCTTCTCATCAAAGTCGCCGCTTCCGCCGGTTTGTGATTCATATACCTCACGGTAAATCTCATTGGTCTCCAAAAGTTCCTCATGGGTTCCGAAACCATTAATTTCACCGTCATCCATAACAATAATACGGTCTGCTTCCTGTACACTGGAAACACGCTGTGCAATAATCAACTTGGTAATATCAGGAAGTTCCTCACGGAAAGCCCTTCTGATTTTTGCATCCGTAGCAGTATCCACCGCACTGGTACTATCATCCAAAATCAAAATCTTCGGCTTTTTCAATAACGCTCTGGCAATACAAAGTCTCTGCTTCTGACCGCCGGATACGTTAGTACCGCCCTGCTCTATGTAAGTATCATACTTGTCGGTAAATCTTTCGATAAATTCATCCGCACAAGCAAGCTTACAGGCATGCTTACACTCTTCCTCTGTAGCATCCGGATTGCCCCAACGCAGGTTTTCATAAATAGTGCCTGAAAACAATACATTCTTCTGCAATACCACGGACACCTGATTACGAAGAGCCTCCATATCGTACTCTCTTACATCGCGACCGCCTACCAAAACGGCACCGTCAGTTACATCATACAAACGGCTGATTAAGTTTACCAGACTGGTCTTGCCGCTACCGGTACCACCGATAATACCGATGGTTTCTCCGGATTTGATCTGCAAATCAATATCCTTAAGCACCGGTCTTTCACTGGTAGTATTATATCCAAAGTCCACCTTCTTAAAGACAATACTTCCGTTTGACACCTCTGTTACAGGATTTTCCGGATTCTTTAATGTCGGTTCTTCATTTAATACTTCACTAATACGTTCCATACTTGCCACACTCATAGAAAGCATTACAAACAACATGGAAAGCATCATCAGGTTCATCAAAATATTCATACAGTAAGCAAGCAAACTCATCAATTCACCGGTGGTCAAATTATTGCTGACAATCATCTTTGCACCAAGCCAGCTGATGAGAATGATGCAGGTGTACACCGTCAACTGCATGGCAGGACCATTCATAATGACATACTTCTCAGCCTTTACAAAAATATCATGAATCTTACCGCTTGCCTTTTTGAATTTCTTGGTTTCCTCCTCTTCACGTACAAATGCTTTTACTACACGAATAGCCGATACGTTTTCCTGCACAGATGCATTCAATTCGTCATACTTTGGGAATGCCTGGCGGAAATATTTGGTACCGCCGCGAATCAGGAAAAAGAGCACAATTCCCAAAACCACCACTGCTACCAAATAAATACTTGCCAGTCTGGAATTAATGGAGAATGCCATCAAAAGCGCACAAAGCATACTAGCCGGTGCACGCATTGCCATACGTAAAATCATCTGGTAGGACATCTGCACATTGTTAACATCTGTGGTTAAACGGGTTACCAGACCTGCTGTACTGAATTTATCAATATTGGCAAAGGAGAAGGTCTGAACATGGTCAAACATTGCGCCTCTCAAATTCTTAGCAAACCCGGTGGATGCCTTAGCCCCGAAACGTCCGCCCAGCAAACCGCCAACAAGACCGATTACCGCCGTACCAATCATCAACGTACCCACAAAGTAAATATGATTCATATCTCCCTTATTAACACCATCATCAATGATGGATGCCATGAGAAAGGGAATCAAGGTTTCCATCAACACTTCCAGAAGCATACAAACAGGCGTCAATATAGATACCCATTTGTACTCCTTTACATGTTTTAGTAATGTTTTTAACATACTGTTCCTCCTTTATGTCTTACTTCTTTCAAATTCCGGTCCATTCTTTGAACAATATCCAAAAATACCTTTTTCTCTTCATCGGATATACCGCTCATCACATTTTGATGGATAGTATAAATATTCTCTTCCACCAAATCATGATGCTTAAATCCTTTTTCGGTTAACATAACTCTTTTAAGTCGTGCATCATGCTCCACCGACTGCCTGCATACCAAATCCCGCTTTTCCATCAATTGAATGATGGTAGTAACCGTAGACCTGCCTATAGAAAACTGCTT
>JAZSII010000241.1:0-2785 GCA_045533725.1 Acetatifactor sp.
TTGCGGCAACACTTGCCCTTGGTATTGTATTATCCATGTTTACTTCTTTGGTAGTGAGCAGACTTTTAGTAAATGCTTTCTTTGCACTGGGACTGAAGAACGAGAAGTTCTACGGCATTGGTAAAGAGCCAAAAGCTTTCGATTTTATCGGTAAACGCAAAGTATTCTTTGCAGGCAGTGCAGCAGTGATTGTGGCAGGGCTGATTATGATGATTGTAAATATGTCCACAATTGATGGTGCTTTTAATTACGGTCTTGAATTCAAGGGTGGTACCTCTACCAGCATTGTATTTAATGAGCCAATGACATTGGAAGAAGTAAATGCTGATTTAGTGTCATTAGTACAGGAAATTACCGGTGATGGTAATATTCAGCCACAGGTAGTAGATGGCAGTGAAGAGGTAATTATTAAGACCAGAACGCTTACTCAGGATGAAAGAACCGAGCTGACAGACGTTTTGGTAGAGCACTATCAGGTAAATCCTGAGTTGGTTACTTCTGAAACGATTAGTTCTACTATCAGCAGCGAGACCAGAAGTGAAACAATTCTGGCAGTTTTGGTAGCGGTTATCGGCATGTTAATTTACATTCGTTTCCGCTTTAGCGACATCCGCTTTGGTGTCAGCAGCGTGGCTGCACTGATTCACGACGTGTTGGTAGTGCTTGCATTCTATGCATTTGCGCGTATTACAGTAGGCAGTACGTTTATTGCATGTATCCTTACTATTGTAGGTTATTCCATCAATGCGACAATTGTTATCTTTGACCGTATCCGTGAAAACATGGAAAACAAAAAGAAAAAATATGATTTGAAGGAAATTATCAATACATCCATTGCACAGACCTTGTCCAGAAGTATTTTTACTTCCCTGACAACTTTTGTTATGGTAGTGTGCCTGTATGTATATGGTGTAACTTCTATCAGAGAATTTGCTTTACCTTTAATGGTAGGTATTATTGCAGGTACGTATTCCTCTATCTGCCTGGCCGGCGCTTTCTGGTTTGTGCTGCGTAATAAATTCGTGCCAAAGGTAAGCGAAGAATAATTTTAGACATTTTGGCTGTTGCAAGTGATTGCAGCAGCCTTTTGGTATCTTTGGAGGATTTTTTTAGCAAAACCTTAATTGAATTTCAAATTTCTGGTTTTGTTATAGGAAACATAAGTTAGTCTTGCATGGTATAATCAGAGTGTATCCTCCTGCAGAAGGAGGGACATATGCCTGTAAATGAACCAAGAAGAAAAGGGCAGCATCTGACAATAGAAGACAGACAGGAAATCCAAAGAGGCCTTAGGGAACATAGGTCTTTTAAAGAGATTGCCGATATCATTGGATGCTCGCCGGATACCGTTTCAAAAGAAATCAGAAATCATCGCTATCACAAAGTAAGGGAAAACAGGAAAGGTGTTTATGCTAAGCCGAACCGCTGTAAGCATCGAGATACCTGCAAGAGAAGGGATGTCTGTAATAAAAAGAAAGGGCACAAATGCAAAATTCCATGCCGGGAATGTCTCAAATGCAATGAACTGTGTCCGGACTTCGTGGATTTTCCTTGCCAGATTGAAAAGAAAGCACCTTATGTGTGTAACAACTGCCCAAAATCCCAAAGGTGTTTGTTTGATAAGTATCTTTACAATGCGGATTATGCCCATAAAGAGTATAAGGAGAAACTGCGTGAATCCCGGAAGGGAATCGATATGACAAGGGATGAGTTGGCTGCGTTAGATGAACTGGTAAGCCCATTGATCAAAAAAGGACAGCCACTGGTACATATCCTGCAGGAACATGGGGACGAAATACCTTGTGGAATGAGAACTTTATACAACTACATTGATGCAGGTTACTTGACGGCAAGAAATATCGACATGAAAAGGACAGTCAGGTACCGGAAACGCCGCCATCATACGGTGCAGCCCAAAGTCAGCTATAAGAAAAAAGAAGGGCATCAATATAAGGATTACTTGAAGCTTATAGAAGACAATCCAGGACAACGCATTGTACAAATGGATACCGTAGAAGGGGAAAAAGGCGGAAAACTGTTGCAGACGTTTTTGTGGCCGGAAAACAACCTGATGCTGGCATTTCTGATCGACAGCAAGGAAATGAAAAATACAGTAGCTGTCATGGATGAATTAGAAGAAAAACTGGGAAGTGATAAATTTCGAGAGCTGTTCCCTGTAATCCTTACAGACAACGGGTGCGAATTTGCAGATCCGGAGCGGTTTGAAAAAGGAAAAGATGGTGAAAAAAGAACAAGCCTTTACTATTGCGAAGCGAGACACTCGGAACAAAAGGCTGAACTGGAAAAGAATCACGAATATATCAGATATGTATTACCAAAGAAAACATCGTTTGATGGTCTGACGCAGGAAAAGGTGCTATTGATGATAAATCATATCAATAATACTACAAGGCCTAAGCTTCATGGCTCAACACCCATGAAGAAGGCCCTGCAGACATTTGGTAAAAATGCAATGGAAAAACTGGGATTAGATGTCATCAAACCGGATGATATCTGTCTTAATCCTGATTTACTAAAATAAATAAAACAGGCAGGAGGATACGAAAAGGATAGCTTTGCTTATACAGCGTCCAGAAGTTACTCTTGCAAACGACTTTCTGGGGGCTTGGTTTCGTATGCTCCAAAATCCATTCATTTTATATAATTATAGGATGAAAAAGAGTTGAAAACAAGTAGGAAAGTCAAAGAAAAACGGAGAACCAGAAGTTAGTTGTGCAAAAATAAAACCTGACATTTGAACCAGAAATTAGTTTTGCATTCAACT
>JAZSII010000221.1:0-4339 GCA_045533725.1 Acetatifactor sp.
ACCACCGCGTACAGTTACGAGTACGTCGAATTTGTCTGCTGTCTCAGTAGCAACGAGAGGCTGACGAACGATAACCTTCAAGGTCTCTAATCCGAAGTAATCATCCATAGTTCTTTTATTAATAACAACATCGCCCTTACCGGGTACCAAATATACTCTAGCGATTGATTTCTTTCTTCTACCAGTTCCGTAGTATTTTGCTGTTTTAGCCATGATTTATTCTCCTCCTTTCAAGTCCCTTAGAATGTCAACACTTCAGGCTTCTGAGCTGCATGTGCGTGCTCAGGACCTGCGTATACATGGAGCTTGGTATACATCTGTCTTCCTAAAGGTCCCTTGGGAAGCATGCCCTTAACTGCAAGTTCAACAACCTGCTCAGGCTTCTTCGCTAATTTTTCTCTTAAAGTTGTTTCCTTCATACCACCAACGTAGTCTGAATGATGATAATAAATCTTCTGATCCATCTTCTTGCCGGTTACTTTAATCTTTTCTGCATTAACAACGATTACATAGTCACCGCAATCTGCATGAGGGGTAAAGATTGCTTTGTTCTTTCCTCTCAAAACCTTAGCAACTTCAGAAGCTAAACGTCCCAAAGTCATATCTGTAGCATCTACCACATACCATTTTCTATCAATTGTAGCTGGATTTGGCATAAATGTTTTCATGTTGTTTCCTCCATCTTATTTTGTCTTTCGACTTTTTGTTTCTTCTTCACATAAGCTGCAGATGTCCGGCTACACCTTACGCACGTCTGAAACCACTACTATACTCTATCTCAAATGCTTCGTCGGGGCTTTGACTAGGCATTCTGAAACATCGTCACACATTTGTATATTATATTGTATCGTCAAGCGTATGTCAATAAAAAATTTAAGGATTTTTCCTTATTTTTCTAAGTTATACACCGCACTTTATAAAAACTCGTATTTTATCAACGTTAAGCCATGGGCAGGTGCGGTAGGTCCTGCTGCCTCACGGTTTTGTGCTTCTATTATTGCAGCAATTTCTTCCGGCTTACGCTTTCCCTGTCCTACTTCCAGCAAGGTTCCTGCCATAATACGCACCATATTGTAAAGGAAGCCTCCTCCTGTCACGCGGATTACCACATCGGCATCCTCCTCGTACACAGTCACATCATAAACTGTCCGAACGGTACTGTCCACCTGGGCATGCACCTGGCAAAAGCTTTTAAAATCATGCTCTCCCACAAAGAATTTAGCTGCCTCCCGCATCTTGGCAACATCCAAAGCATGGTATGTAAACAGAGAATACAGACGTTTCAGCGGCATGGGAAACTCTCCTCTGTAAATCCGGTATTCATAAGTCTTACGGCTGTCACAGTGTCTTGGGTGCCAATCAAGAGGTACCTCTTCCGACTTTTGTATCCGAATATCCTCCGGTAAACGCTGATTTAAAGCATAGGAAATCTTTTCTGCAGGCATCCTTGCCACAGTATCAAATACCGCCACATTTCCCAACGCATGCACCCCGGCATCCGTCCTGCTGGCACCGATTACTTCTATGGGTTCCTGCAGAAGCTCCGTCAGACATCTGTTCAATTCGCTTTCAATTGTAATACCATTCTTCTGAAACTGCCAACCATGGTAATTGGTCCCATCATATGCCACAATCAGCCTGATTCTCTTTTTTTCCATGTATTTCTCCTAAACAGCTTACCGTCGCAACCCAAACTGCAAATCACTTCAAATAAATACCCAAAAGAACCTTAGCCGCCAAATACGCCAATATCACAAGATACGCCACATAATCTCTTTTCTTATAGATAAGTGGCTTCATCTTGGTACGACCGTCACCGCCGCGGTAGCATCTCGCCTCCATAGCCATAGCCAAATCATTGGCACGGCGGAAAGCTGAAATAAACAAAGGGACCAGTATGGGTACCAATGCCTTGGCACGTTTAAAAATATTACCTGATTCAAAATCTGCGCCACGGGCAATCTGTGCTTTCATAATCTTATCTGTTTCTTCTACCAAAATAGGAATGAAGCGCAAAGCAATAGACATCATCATTGCCACCTCATGCACCGGCACCTTAATGACCTTCAGTGGGCGAAGCATTTTCTCCATACCGTCTGTCAGATTGTTCGGTGTGGTAGTCAACGTCATTACCGAAGATCCTATAATCAGAAAACTTAAACGTAATGCCATGAAAACAGCCGATATAATTCCTTCCTTTGTAATCTTCAGCTTCCACATGGTAAAAACAATTTCACCGGGCGTCAGAAACAAATTAAAAACTACCGTTATTAATAAAATGAATAAAATCGCACGCATACCGCGAACCATAAACTTAAAAGGCACCCTGGATAGCTTAATGACTATTCCTAAAAACACAGCTGCCAATAAATATCCCCATATACTCTGGTAAATGAATACGGAGATAATATACAGCAATGTGCCTCCTATCTTTACTCTGGGGTCCAGTCTGTGAATGACGGAATCCGTCTGATAATACTGCCCCAACGTTATATCTCTTAACATACTATTTTCTATTCCTCACTCAATGCTCGCATAATTTCTTCCGTAGCTTCTTCGATGGTTATGATATCCGAACTGACAGAAAGCCCCTTCTGCTGTAATGCCTGCATAATATATTTCACCTGCGGAGCAGACAATCCTATTTCTTCCAGCTCTGCATAATGTTTAAACACTTCAACCGGTATATCATCATACATCACACGGCCTTTATTCATAACAATAATACGATCCACATATTCTGCCACATCGTCCATGCTATGACTTACCAAAATAATTGTCATACCCGTTTCCTGCTGAAGCTTCTTTACCTGATTTAAAATCTCTTCTCGTCCCTTGGGGTCCAATCCTGCCGTAGGCTCATCCAAAATCAGCACATCCGGTTTCATAGCCAGTACACCCGCAATGGCAACACGTCGCTTTTGTCCGCCTGACAAATCAAAAGGTGACTGATAGAACAGTTCATCCGGCACCCCCACCTTTTTCAGTGCATCGTAAGCCCGCAACTCCACCTCGCGCCTATCCAGGCCCAAATTCTTAGGTCCAAAACAAACATCCGTAAACACATCCACCTCAAACAGCTGGTGCTCAGGATACTGAAATACCAATCCTACATTACTGCGCAATTTTTTCATGGAGAAATCTTTATCATAAATATCCTCCCCATTGTAATAAATATGCCCTTCCGTAGCCTTTACCAACCCATTCAAATGCTGTACCAGTGTTGACTTTCCGGAACCCGTATGACCGATAATCCCAATAAATTGCCCATCCGGGATATTTAGGCAAATATCATCCAATGCTTTATGCGCCATGGTTGTATCCGAATCATATATATAACTTACATGATCTATAATAATCGCCATCTTTTCACTCCTTAAAGCCCCAATGCTTCCACAAGCTCTTCCTTGGTCAAAATACCATCCGGAAGGTTCACACCGCGTTTTTTTAGTTCATGAGCCAACATTGTCACCTGAGGAACATCTAATCTAAGCTCTTTCAACTCCTCTACATGCGAAAAAATCTCCTTGGGCGTACCCTGCATTACAATTTTACCCTCGTCCATAACAAATACTTTGTTGGCATAAATAATCTCTTCCATGTAATGGGTAATCAAAATAATGGTTACTTTTTCTACATCATTCAATGCTCTGGCTGCTCGAATCACCTCTCTGCGTCCATTAGGATCCAGCATTGCCGTAGGCTCATCCAATACAATGCATTTAGGATGCATTGCCAATACTCCGGCAATGGAAACTCTTTGCTTCTGACCGCCGGACAATTTGTTGGGCGAATGTTTACGGTATTCATACATTCCTACTGCTTTCAGGCTTTCTTCTACACGCTCCCAAATTTCCTTGGTCGGAATTCCCATATTTTCCGGGCCAAAACCCACATCCTCTTCTACTACCTGACCGATAATCTGGTTATCCGGATTCTGAAAAACCATACCCGAAGTCTGTCTGACCTCCCAAATATGCTCTTCTTCTGCGGTATCCATACCGTCTACCCAAACAGTTCCTTCTGTGGGATAAAGAATGGCATTGAAATGTTTTGCCAAGGTAGACTTCCCTGAGCCGTTATGGCCGAGAATGGCAATAAAATCCCCTTGTTCAATATCCAGATTCACTTTGTCTACCGCCGTGGTGATTCCTTCTACATTGCCCTCTTCGTCTCTTCTGATATATTCAAATGTAACATCCTTTGTCTTGATAATGCTCATGTTACCTCCTACGCCATGCCGGCTCGCTATACGCCATGCCAGCTCGCCTTCACTTCGTTTCGGCTCGGCATGGCTACTTCTACATGCCCTCCCGGCATACGCCATGCCAGCTCGCCT
>JAZSII010000110.1:0-2395 GCA_045533725.1 Acetatifactor sp.
AGGCAACTATTGAGTTTTACATTTAAAGCTGCAATCTCCAGCACTAAAACTTCACCTTCCACCTTGAGCTGACATTTACACTTTATATCCTTGAATATTTCATCCGCAATCGTGTAATTACCGCAAGCCGCTCTGAAACTATCCGGAATATCCGTCCGCTCATACTTACATCCGATAACACCCTTTGTTTTATGAAATTTACCGGACTGTTCAAAGAGCATGATATCTTCACCCAAATATGTTGCAGGCTTCAGACGCATCCCTTGAATAGAACTTTTAAAGATAGGAATTTTATGTATTACTTTTACGGGCGTGCATTGATAATATCCATCCTTACATGGACACAAACGAACAGGGATTTTTGACACCTTCGTAACCAATTCACTTTTATTATTTCGTTTGATTTCCATCATGCCAAGACCGGTTGCATATTTGCCAGCCATATCGTTACTGTCACACTTTATATGCTCACATTCCGCCTTACTTTCTTCTACAACAATTCCTTTTTCTTTCAGATATTCTACTAAAACAGTCATGCCTGCCGTTGCATAGAACCCAATCGCGCTCTGACTGTTTGTCATGACTACAATACCAACATCAAGTTCCGGAATATAGTTAAACATGGAATGATGACATGTGGTATTTCCTCCATGTCCAAGTACCTTCCCCACCTGTTCTCCCATATCATACTGCTTATGAATCAGACCAAATCCTACATTATACACTTCCTGATCAATCGGCTCTTCTAAATCTAACGTCTCCATAAGTTCCAACGTTTCTTTCTTCAGCAGAACACCATCTTTCTTTAAAAACATCTGTCCAAACTTTATAAAATCTGAAAGCGACATATAGGTATTAGAACCTGCCGGAAGCAACGTTGATACATTATCCTCTACTGCTTTTCCCTTTTTGTCATAGCATAAGGATACCGTGGATGCAAGCGGACGTTTATCTTCTTCATTCAAAAGAAAATGCACCTGAATCTCCAAAGTTTTCGCGATTTCTTCTTGTATGTATTCCTTGTAAGACAATCCGGAAACACGCTCAATTACAATACCAAGCACCGTATAACCCACATTGGAATAGGAAAACATTTTACCAGGCATTGCAGTCAGATAAGTTTTTCTCAATTCCGGAATTACGTCGTGATAATCTCTTGTTTTTCCTAATATCAGATGAAACAAATCGGAAACCAGTCCTGACCTGTGCATTAGAAGATTTTTAATCGAAATCTTGTCATATTCGAAATACGATTGTACCTCGAATTCCGGAATGTGCTTTTTGACATCATCCTCCAAAGAAAGTTTCCCTTCCTCCATTAGCTTTAAAATAGCCAACGCCGTCAGAACCTTTGTATTGGAACCAATCATATACAGACTATCATTATTACTTTTAATCCCTTGTTCCTTATTTGCAAAACCGTAGTTATAGTTATAAATAATTCCTTTGCTGTCAAACAAGGCAAGATTTACACCAACCGCCTTACCCTTTTTACTGATTTTATCCAGTTTCTTATTCAGGTTCTGTACTTCCACGTTTTAATTCCTCCCATTGCTCTCTCATCTGCGCTACTGCTTTTGATTGATATGTTTTTCCAAACACAAACTTCTCTACCGCATCTATTGCCGTCTTTCCCACACCATCAAGGAAAGCTCCTTCTTTCTCCAGCCCTTTCAATAATTTGACATTCTGTACTGTATAAATCGGAGACGCATCAAATTGTTTGGCCAACAAATATGCTGCCTTCATGTACTCGTTTGCTTTATCTTGGTGTCCAAAAGTAGCTTCCCAAACTCCGCATTGTGCTAACAATATTGCTTTGAGTTTATCCAGAAAAGTGACAGCATCTGCATCCTCTTTTAAACTATCAAAATAATGCATCAGCCATAATGCTTCTGCAATGCAAACCGCATCGCCCTTCAATGCGTGTGCATACGCCATTCCTTCCACAGTGTATATCATTTTATTAATAATCTCAGACATGGAATATAACAGATATCTTTCTGCTTCCTCCGGTTTATTTAATTCTACTGTATAAATAAAACCAATCTGACCACTGTTAATATTGCAAATGTTATTTTGTTTTAATAGTTCTAACCCCTTCTCTATATCACCCACTGTCAAATAATTATTTGCCATGTGATTTAAAATGGTTACTTCATTGATGCTCTTTTCCGTGTTCTGATAGAGCAGAGAAATCGCCTTTTCAAACAACTGATTTGACTTTATCATAGCCTCTTCACATTTCTCCTCCAAAAATTTCATTCGATACAACATTGCACCGGCATAAGTAACATTAAAATTATTTGGATACTTCTTCAGTGTTTTTTCCACCTCCGAAGCCCCTTCCTCATAATCCTTTTCTACGACACATTGTCTTATTCTCTGAATTCTA
>JAZSII010000079.1:0-36679 GCA_045533725.1 Acetatifactor sp.
AAAGTAAACTGAGAAATAGAAATATTTTCATCTTTTTCTACAGCCGGAAGATAAGAGAAATCATCTCCTGATTTTCCGATAATGGTAAACTTTGCTTTTTCGCAAGTAATAGTTGTTTTAAAACTGCTGTCTGTTTCAATGGTAATATCGCTGTCAGGTAACTTACGAACAATTTCCAAGAATATTTTGGCATCTAAGGCAATAATTCCCTTTTCAATAATATTACCTTCAATTACGGTTTCTATTCCAAGTTCCATATCATTAGCAGTTAATGTAATAATTCCTCTGGAAGCATCTACCAGTATACATTCCAAAATGGACATGGTAGTTTTATTAGGAACTGCTTTTGAAACAATTTGTACTCCGCCTAAAAGAGAAGATTTAGAACATACTAATTTCATTGTGTATAACTCCCTTCGTGAAAAAAATTAAAATATTTAAAATGCCTTATTAATTAATTTATTAAAGAATTTAGTAGTATTATTAATAATAGCTGTTGATATGTGCAAAACTACTCTTATTATACTATTTTTCAATGAAAAAAGGAATGGAAAAGTTGTTAATATTTAAAATATTTTAAGGGGATAATTCATACATTATGAACATCCCCTTAAAAACAACCTTTTTGACTAAAAAAAGTTATAAACAACTTATTTAATTAATGAACATATAAACCACTTTTTAACCACATATATATGTTTATAACTTTTGTGAAGTATCATTAAGAAGGAATAATTTTTTTCTTGATGATTTCAACTTTATTTCTCATTTCTTCACTTACTTTCAATTCTTCTTCTACCTTTTTAATACCGTGAAGAACAGTGGTATGATCCTTTTTGCCAAGTATTTTACCTATATTATTCAAAGAATTTTCTGTCATTTCTCTGCATAAATACATTGCTATTTGTCTGGGGACAACAAATTCAGTGTTTCTTCTGGTAGAGCATATATCTTCTGATTTAACTCCAAAATGATCAGCTACAACACTAATAATTAAAGAAGGAGTAATTTCCTTTGGTTTGTTAGGATAAATAACATCCTTTAAAGCTTCTTCTGCCAAAGGAAGAGTAAGAGTAACTTTGTTTAATTTAGCAAAGGCTATAATTTTATTAAAAGCACCTTCTAATTCTCTTATATTTGATTTAATGTTGTTAGCTATGTATTTGATGATTTCATCATCAATATTTCTTTCAGAGGTTTCTGCATATTTACGAAGAATAGCCCTTCTGGTTTCATAATCAGGAACCTGAATATCAGCAATAAGTCCCCATTCAAATCTGGAACGGAATCTTTCATCCAAGGTTTCCATTTCTTTAGGAGGTTTATCTGAAGATATAATAATTTGTTTGCCGGCTGCATGAAGTACATTAAAGGTATGGAAAAATTCTTCCTGTGTACTTTCTTTTCCTATTATAAATTGAACGTCGTCGATCATAAGAACGTCAACAGTACGATATTTTTCACGAAGCTTGGTCATATCCTGACTATTACCGCTACGAATAGATTCAATTACTTCATTGGTAAATTCTTCACTTGTTACATATAAAACCTTCATGGAAGGATTTTCTTCTAATATAAAATGACCGATAGAATGCATTAAGTGAGTTTTACCAAGTCCTGCTCCTCCGTATAAATAGAGGGGGTTATATGCTTTACCGGGAGATTCTGCTACAGCTAAAGAAGCTGAATGAGCAAATTTATTATTGCTTCCTACAATAAAGGTATCAAATTTGTATTTAGAATTAAGGTTAGCATTTTCATAGTGAATATTTCTGACAGAATTGGATTTCATTTCAGGTTCTTCTTTATTGTCCTTTTCTACGTCAGATTCTAAAACAAACTCAATTTCGTAGGTATCATTAAACATTTCTGAAATAGTAACCTGGAAAAAGCTTTTGTATTTGGTTGAAATATAATTAAGAGCATGTCCGGTATCAGAAGGAATTAAAATACTGATTACATTGTTTTCGACTTTGTGAAGTTCAAGGGGTTTTATCCAGGTATTATAAGAAATAGAAGAGAGATTATATTCTCTTTGAACTGTTTCTTTAATATCTTCCCATTTTTCTCTGATAATTTCCATTTTGACACCTATCCTCTATCTATAATAATACAATTACTAAAACACTATAATTGAATAATAATCGTTCTCTTTAATATTAATATAAAGTAAAAAATAATTCAAATGTTAGTTATTAACAACAATGTTGATAAGTTATCCACAGGTTGTTGATAAATATGTTAATAAGTTACATAATAAGTTGTCGATGTGTAAAAATGGTGTATAACTTTTGTGGATTGTTAATAACAAGAAAATACTTATTTTACATTATTTTGATATCTTATGAACAATTAATACACAATATATAGGGATTACATAATATAGATATCCACATAAAATTAACAAAATGTGGATATCTTTAATTTTGAAAAAATATGTGTATATGTATGTGGATAACATTTTTAACAAATTTTTTTTATTATTTTCTACACAGATAAATCATGTAAAAAGCAGAATTTTTCAATATTTTACTTGACATATGAGTACTTTTCATTTACAATCAATTTGCTATTTTCGAGCGTATGAAATATCGTGTTTTAAAGAAAAATTAGTTACCTTATGATATAAATTAAGGTTATGAAGAGAAGGAGGTGCCTTTTTTATGAAGATGACATTTCAGCCTAAGAAAAGATCAAGATCTAAAGTTCACGGATTTAGAGCAAGAATGAGTACTCCCGGTGGAAGAAAAGTTTTAGCAGCTAGACGTGCAAAAGGAAGAAAGAAATTATCAGCATAGGTCACAGTAATGTGACCTTTTTTTCTCTTTCAAAATGAAAAATTTTAGAAGGGAAATTGAATATGAAATTTTCAGAATCATTAAAAAAATATGACCAGTTCCAGTTTGTTTACAAAAACGGAAAATCATACGCAAATAAATATCTGGTAATGTATGTAAAAGAAAATGGCCTTGAAAAAAACAGAATTGGAATCAGTGTCAGTAAAAAAGTAGGGAATAGTGTTGTAAGGCATAGAGTTACAAGACTAATCAGAGAAAGTTACCGATTACACGAAAATATATTCAATAGTGGTTTGGATATAGTAATCGTAGGAAGACCCGGTGCAGCTACCGTAGGTTATAATGAGGTAGAAAGTGCACTGTTACACTTGGGAAAACTTCATCATATTATTAAAATTTTTGTTTATTGGGAAGAATAAAAGTTTATGATTTTTTTAATGGTATTTTAATAATTTGAGAAGTAGGATTTGTTATAATATGAAAAAACTATTTATTGCTCTTATAAAATTTTATCAAAGAAATATTTCTCCGCTAAAGAAAACAAAGTGTCCATATATTCCAACCTGTTCTCAATATGGAATAGAAGCATTTGAAAAGCATGGTGCTTTTAAGGGGTTCTTTCTTACTTTATGGAGAATATTAAGATGTAATCCTTTTTCCAAAGGAGGATATGATCCTGTTCCTTGAAAATAAGAAGCAATACAAGGAGGATACATGAACGGTATTTTTTTAACAAAAAGCGATGGTATTATTATAGGTAACATTGCAAAATTGTTAGGTCTTATTATGAATGGTATTTTCAATTTAGTTGATTTAATTGGTATTCATAATATTGGTCTTACAATTATTTTATTTACAATTGTTGTTAATCTTTTAATGATGCCATTGACTTTGAAACAGCAGAAATTCTCTAAGCTTTCTGCAAAAATAAGCCCTGAAATTAAGGCGATTCAGGCAAAATATAAGAATCGTAAGGATACGGAATCTGCTATGATGCAGAATCAGGAAATTCAGGCAGTATATGCAAAGTATGGTGTTTCTCCATCCGGAAGCTGTTTACAGCTTTTGATACAGATGCCTATTTTGTTTGCTCTTTACAGAGTTATTTACGCGATTCCCGCATATGTAACAAAAATTAAAGAAACTTTTGCAGTTCTTGCAGAAAAAATTATCAGTTCAAATGGTGGTGTAGAATCATTTAAAACTTTGAATGAAGGAAACATTGCCAATACGATTGCATCCTATGGCGGAAACCTCGTAGAAGGTAACGAATTAAACGGTGTTATCGATGTACTTAACAAATTGTCTTCCAGTGATATGGCAATTGTTGCTGAAAAATACGGTTTGGCCAATTTGGAATATGAAGGTCGTATTATTTTAGGAGACGGAGGTTTATTGAATGAATTCAATAGCTTCTTCGGATTAAATATTGCAAACTCTCCCAAAGATATTATTGCTGCCGGTGGACTTATGTTTATCATCGGTGGTTTGATGTTCCCTCTGTTATCTGCATTTACACAGTGGATTAACACAAAATTAATTCCTCATAGTAATGATGATGACAACCCTATGGCATCTTCCATGAAGACTATGAATATTATTATGCCTTTAATGTCAGCATGGTTCTGTTATATGTTGCCTTGTGGTATGGGTCTTTACTGGATTGCCGGTTCAGTAGTAAGAAGTATTCAGCAAATTGCAATTAACAAGCATTTTGATAAGATGGATTTTGAAGATATCATCAAACAGAACGCGGAAAAGAGCAAGAAAAAGCTTGAAAAACTTCAGAAGCAGCAGGAAATGATGAATGCATATGCAAGTATGAAGACCAGAAGCATACAGAACAAAGCAGATATCGGAAATAACAAGGTTTATACATCAAATAGTGATACAGATTCTTCGGCTGCTACCAATACAAATAGGACTTATAAGCCCGGAAGTATGATGGAAAAAGCTAACATGGTAAAAGAATTTAACGAAAAGAACAATAAGAATTAATAAGGAGAAAGAATATGGAATATATTGAGGTTTCAGCAAAAACAGTCAGTGATGCTATAACAGAAGCTTGTCAGAAATTATCTGTAACAAGTGATAAATTAATATATGAAGTAATTGAAGAAGGTTCTAACGGATTTTTAGGAATAGGTGCAAAACCTGCAATCATTAAAGCAACTGTTAAATGTTCTGTTGAAGATAATGTAAAGAGCTTCTTAAATGATGTTTTTGAAGCAATGAGCATGACAGTAGTAGTAGATGTAAAGTACAATGAAGAAGAAAAGACCATGGATATCGATTTGAGCGGTGATGAAATGGGTGTTTTAATCGGTAAAAGAGGACAAACCTTAGATTCTTTGCAGTATTTGGTATCTTTGGTAGTTAACAAAGAAACAGATGACTACGTTCGCGTAAAGGTGGATACAGAAAACTACAGACAGAGAAGAAAAGATACTCTGGAAAACTTAGCAAAGAATATTGCTTACAAAGTAAAGAGAACCAAGAGAACAGTTTCTTTGGAGCCTATGAATCCTTATGAAAGACGTATTATTCATTCAGCATTACAGAATGACAAATATGTTGCTACACATAGTGAAGGAGATGAACCCTTCAGAAGAGTAGTAGTTACTTTGAAAAAATAATGATGCAATATTTCTATTTTATTCTTTAAACTTCATCCCTAATATTTTGGTAGGACTGATTATCATTATTATCGGTTGTGTAATCGGTAAATTTATCGGACAAATTGTATGCAGATTAATTGCAGCAGCCGGTTTGGATGCAAAGGTAACCAAATTATTGGATAAAGAAGACCAGAAATTCAGTTTATCCAAGATAGTAGGTACAATTGTTAATGTTATCGTAGTTATCTTCTTTGTAGTAGAAGGACTTAATGTATTAAAATTACAGGTTCTTACAAATATCGGTTCTGTAATTATCGGTTATATGCCTGTTGCATTGAGTGCACTTATTATCTTATTTGCAGCGTTCTTTGCAGCTTCTGTTTCAGAAAAGGCATTAAAGAATGCAGGATACAAGACATATGCAGTTGTAGCAAAAGTTGCTATTTTTATCATTGCAGGTTTTATGATTCTCAGCCAGTTAGGTATCGCTGCAGATAAATTAAAAAAATTAGACGAAACAATGTCTAAGGATGAAGAAGAAACAGAAGAGAAAACAGAAGAATAATTTTTTAAAAATCTGATATTTTAAGAATGGTCGCACAGTTTTGTGCGACCATTTTTACTTTTATTCTTGCTATTTTAATTAAGAAGTTTTATGATTATAGTGATAAACTTTGAACTAAAATGAGGGAATGTTTCTTTTTTCAGGGAAACAGATGGAAAAAAATGAAGACAGATACCATTGTAGCCATAGCTACAGCGCTTTCAGATGCAGGAATCGGTATTATCAGAGTATCCGGTGAAGAAGCATTTGAGATTGTAAATAAATTATATATTAATAAATTTGGCAAAAGTAATTTGTTACAATATAAGTCCCATACCATTCATTATGGATATATTATAAATCCCGCAAAGGAAGATGTGGACTATAAGGACAAAATTGTCGATGAAGTCATGCTTATGGTAATGAAAGCACCCAATACCTATACCAAAGAAGATACTATAGAAATTAATTGTCATGGTGGTGTGCTTTTGCTGCAAAAGGTATTGGAATTGTTATTAAAATCCGGTGCCAGAATTGCAGAACCTGGGGAATTTACCAAGAGAGCGTTTTTAAACGGTCGTATTGATTTAGCAAAAGCAGAAGCAGTTATTGATGTTATTCATTCACAAAATGAATTTGCACTTTCTTCTTCCATGGAGCAGTTAAAGGGTAGTGTTTCTGAAGCTGTAAAAAAATTAAGAGAAGAAATTCTTTTTGAAATTGCTTTCATAGAGTCTGCTTTGGATGATCCGGAACATATCAGTTTGGACGGATATGAAGAACGTTTAGCAGAAAAGATGGAATCTGTTCTGTTGAGAGTGAATCAATTGATTTCTTCGGCAGATAACGGGAAAATGCTAAAAGAGGGTATTAATACAGTTATTGTAGGAAAGCCCAATGCAGGGAAATCTTCTCTGTTAAATCGTATGGTAGGTGAGGAGCGTGCAATTGTTACTGATATTGCAGGTACTACCAGAGACGTTTTGCAGGAATCTATTAAATTACATGGTATTGGTTTGAATATTATTGATACTGCGGGTATTCGCAGTACAGAAGATGTGGTAGAAAAAATAGGTGTAGAGCGTGCCAAAGAATATGCAGGTAAGGCAGATTTAATTTTATATGTGGTAGATTCTTCTTTGCCTTTGGATGATAGTGACAGAGAAATTATTTCCGTGATTCGTGATAAAAAGGTTATTGTATTGTTAAACAAATCTGATTTGGATATGGTGGTTACGGAGGACAGTTTGCAAGAAACCTTTAGAATGAATACTGAGATTATTCGTACCTCCACAAAAGAAAACAGCGGAATGGATGAATTTGAAGAAGTAGTGAAGAAGATGTTTTTCCAAGGAGAAATTCGTGCCAATAATCAGGTAATCATTACCAATATGCGCCATAAGGAAGCACTTATGGATGCAAGAGAGAGTTTACAAATGGTGATGAACAGCTTGGAAAATCACATGCCCGAGGACTTTTATTCCATCGATTTGATGAGTGCCTATGCATCTCTAGGAACCATCATCGGAGAAGAAGTGGGTGAAGATTTAGTCAATGAAATTTTTGCAAAATTTTGCATGGGTAAATAAGAGGGTATTCATCCGGGAAAATAATGTATATATTTCAATATCCATAGCAATATAAACAGAACGAGGATTTAATTATGCCTGAAATCAGAGAAAAAGTAGATATATGCGTAATAGGTGCCGGACATGCCGGTTGTGAGGCAGCTTTGGCTGCGGCAAGACTGGGACTGGAAACGGTGATTTTCACGGTAAGTGTAGACAGTATTGCGCTCATGCCTTGTAACCCCAATATTGGAGGCTCCTCCAAGGGACATTTAGTCAGAGAACTGGATGCCCTGGGCGGCGAGATGGGCAAAAATATTGATAAAACATTTATACAGTCCAAAATGTTAAATGTGTCTAAAGGGCCTGCTGTTCATTCATTGCGTGCACAGGCAGATAAGGCGGATTATACCCGTGAAATGCGTATGGTTTTGGAAAATCAAGAGCATTTAACGATTAAGCAAGCAGAAGTTTGCGAGATTTTGTGGGAAGGAAACGACAAAAAGAGAATTACCGGTGTGAAAACCTACACAGGTGCAATCTATGAGTGTCAGGCAGTGATTCTTTGTACGGGCACTTACCTGAAGGCCAGATGCTTGTGTGGGGAGGCAATTACTTATACAGGTCCCAATGGTTTACAGGCTGCAAATCACTTAACGGATTCTTTGAAAAACATGGGCATTGAGATTCGTCGTTTTAAAACAGGTACTCCTGCTCGTATGGACAAGAGAAGTATTGATTTTTCAAAGATGGAAGAACAAGTGGGCGATGAAAAAATTGTTCCCTTTTCTTTTTCTACGGATCCGGAATCCATTCAGAAAGAACAGGTATCCTGCTGGTTGACTTATACAAATGAGAAGACTCATGAAATTATTCGCGGCAATTTGGACCGCTCACCTATTTATGCAGGAGTTATTGAAGGAACCGGTCCCAGATATTGTCCTTCCATTGAAGATAAAGTTGTGAAATTTGCAGATAAAGAACGACACCAGGTATTTATTGAGCCGGAAGGTATACATACCAATGAAATGTACGTTGGAGGTATGTCATCTTCTTTACCGGAGGATGTGCAGCTGGCGATGTATCGTACCGTTCCCGGACTGGAGAATTGCAAAATTGTCCGTAATGCTTATGCTATTGAATATGATTGTATCAATGCCAGAGAATTATATCCAAGTCTGGAGTTTAAAAATATTAAGGGACTTTTCAGTGCTGGTCAGTTCAACGGCAGTAGCGGTTATGAAGAGGCGGCTGCTCAGGGCTTGATTGCAGGTATTAATGCAAGTATGTCCATTTTAGGTAAGGAGCCTTTGATACTGGATCGTTCCGAAAGCTATATCGGTGTGCTGATTGATGATTTGGTAACGAAGGATAATTTTGAGCCTTATCGAATGATGACCTCTCGAGCAGAGTATCGTTTACTTTTACGTCAGGATAATGCGGATAGAAGACTACGAAAAAAAGGCTATGAAGTAGGATTGATTTCTGAAGAACAATATCATGCACTTCTTAAGAAGGAAGAGTTGATTGAGAAAGAAGTAGCGCGTTTGAAAGAAACCACTGTGGGTGCAAATAAGCATATTCAAGCTTTCTTAGAGGAGCATGGCAGCTCCGGACTGAAAACAGCAGCATCTTTGGCAGAACTTATATGCAGACCGGAACTTACGTATGATAAGTTGTCTGTAATTGATCCTGACAGGGAGTCATTTGCCATGGAAATTTGCGGAGCAGATACTTTTCCTAAGGATGTGATTGAACAGGTAGAAATAGAAATTAAGTATGAAGGATATATTGTGCGCCAGCTTCGACAGGTAGAGCAGTACAAAAAGATGGAGAAGAAGGCGATTCCGGAAGATTTGAATTATGATGATGTACCTTCTCTTCGTATTGAAGCACGTCAGAAACTCAAATTATTCAGACCGGTTTCAGTAGGACAGGCATCACGTATTTCCGGGGTTTCTCCGGCTGACGTTTCAGTTCTTTTAGTGTATTTGGAGCAGTATAGCAGAAAACAAATATAGAAAAGGATGAACCCGGTTTCACGGAAACGATGAATATTTGTTCAGACTTATATTTAAGGATTTGTGTTTACGATTAAGGAATATTTAGGAGCAACATTATATGGGTTATGATACCGCACAATTTGAAAAAGATTTGTCTGCCTTCGGAGTTGTGCTTAGCAAAGAGCAGATGGATCAGTTTTTGAAATATTATGAATTATTGGTAGAGTGGAATGGTTTTATGAACCTGACTGCTATCACGGATTATGACGAGGTAATGAAGAAGCATTTTGTAGACAGTTTATCTCTGATTAAAACGTTTGATATTACCAAACAGGTGAAAGTGATTGATGTAGGTACAGGTGCAGGTTTTCCCGGACTTGCTTTAAAAATTGCTTATCCGAATTTGCAGGTTACTTTGTTGGATTCATTAAATAAGAGAATTAACTTTTTAAACGAAGTAATTTCCCGGCTGGGACTCAAAGGCGTGGAAGCTGTTCATGGCAGAGCTGAGGATTTTGCAAAACCGGACAAGCTTAGAGGCAAATTTGATTTATGCGTTTCCAGAGCAGTGGCTAATATGTCCACTTTGTCGGAGTATTGCCTTCCCTTTGTCAAAGTGGGTGGGGAATTCATTTCATATAAATCAGAGAAAATCAGCGATGAATTAGAAGCCGCTAAAAAAGCAATTACCATTCTCGGCGGTGAATATGTTAAAAGCGTAGAGTTCACTTTGCCGGATACTGATATATACAGAAATTTGGTAGTTATTAGAAAAATAAAAGAATCTCCGAAAAAATATCCCAGAAAGGCCGGTTTACCATCAAAGGAACCATTGAAGTGATGATAAAGAGCGTATTAAAGCAAAACGAAGAATGTACGGATTTACAATTACAAATTATCGAAATACAAGAGAATGAAAGAAAGCGAATCGCAAGAGAGCTTCACGATACGACTTTACAAATTATTGCCCATGTATTGCATCAAATAGAGCTTGGCGAGATACAGATGGAAAAAGATTTATTGGGTGCCAGGTTAGAATTGATGAGTGCCCGTAAAAACCTGAGAGCTGTTATTGATGAGATAAGAAATCTAATATTTGATTTGCGGCCTATGTCATTTGATGATCTGGGTTTGAAAGAGACCCTTGTTAATTTTATTGATCTTATTCAAAATTATTATGATTTTGATGTAACATCGGATATTGATGATATTAGGGGTAGTGAGTATTTTTTGATTTCTATTTATAGAATTGCAAGAGAAGCGTTGGTGAATGCATTGAAACATTCAGGAGGAAATAGGATATACTTTAGTTGCAAGGAAAGTGAACATACTGTTGATATGATTATTGCAGATAATGGGAAAGGGATTGCTCAAGAAGATTTGCATAAGAAGAATCATTATGGATTAAATGTTATGAAAGAACGTGTAGATATCTTAAATGGTACAATGGACTTTCTGTTCGATAACGGAGCTAAGATAGTAGTAAGTATACCGGTAACAAAATTTTAAACTATAAAATGATATATTATACAAAAGTGGGGAAAGATGTATGATAAAAGTAATGCTTGCAGATGATCATGTATTAATTAGAGAGGGTATTCGTCAATTGTTAGAGTTTGATGGAACAATTGAAGTGATTGCAGAGGTAAACGACGGCGAAGAATGTATACAAGTTTTGAATACGATGAATCCGGACCTTATTCTACTTGATATTAATATGCCTAAGAAAAACGGAATCGATGTTTTGACATATATTCGAAAAAAGAATATGCCTATCAAGGTTTTGGTTTTAACTGTACATAATGAAATTGATTATTTGCTCAAAGCAATGGATTTGGACGTGGATGGATATATTGTGAAGGATGCCGGATCATTGGAATTGAAAAAGGCTATTCAAAGTATCATGAATGGTGAAAAATATATACAACCGAGTATGATACCCGCACTTAATAAAAGACTTGTTGCCAGAGATGTTGATAAGGACAAAATAGATTCTCTTACAAAAAGGGAAATGGAAGTTCTTATTCAGATTGCAAACGGAATGTTTAATAAGGAAATAGCTAATTCCTTAGGAATCAGTGAAAGAACTGTAAAGAATCACATTTCAAATATTTTTAAGAAGATTGATGTTAATGACAGAACTCAAGCGGCGGTATTTGCTATCAAAAATGATATTATTAAATTATAATTTGTGTATCGAAATGTTTCACGTGAAACATTTCGATATTTTGATTATTAACAAACTTGTAAACACAAGATAATGTTTCACGTGAAACATTATCACCCCAATATGTTGTGTAAGAGCCCGTGAAACATTTTAATACGAAGCTGTGAAACATGAAAAATCATGAGAAACAAGCCAAAAAACCGCTAAAATCAAGGCTTCAAGACCACTAGATATAGTGCAGAAGATAAATAGAAACACAAGAAAAAATTCCATTATATTTATATAGATATATTCTCGTTTTAGTGTTATAATTTAGAAACATGGGATGGTATTTTTGTTGAGAGAAGAGAAGAAACGAAAGGTGAAACAGGTATGGGTAGAATTATTGCAGTAGCAAATCAAAAAGGTGGCGTAGGAAAAACAACTACCTCCATCAATTTAGCCGCAGCACTAGCTGAAAAAGGGAAGAAGGTTTTATTAATTGATACAGACCCTCAGGGAAATGCAACAAGTGGTTTTGGTGTTGATAAAAATGATTTGGATTATACAATCTATGAATTAATATTGGAAGAGTGCGGAATAAGAGATTGCATTCTGGATGACGTGATTCCCGGAGTATCTATCATTCCTTCAAATGTTAATCTGGCTGCAGCAGAAATAGATTTAATTGGCGTAGACAGAAAAGAATTTATTCTGAAGAATGAGGTAGATTATATAAGCGACAAGTATGATTACATAGTTATTGATTGTCCGCCATCTTTGAATATGCTAACAATCAATTCCATGACAACTGCTGACAGTATTTTAGTGCCAATTCAGTGTGAATATTACGCACTGGAAGGACTGAGTCAGTTAATACATACAGTAAATCTGGTAAAAGAAAGACTGAATCCCGGATTGGCTATGGAAGGTGTTGTTTTTACCATGTTTGATTCCCGAACGAACCTTTCTACACAGGTTGTGGACAATGTTAAGGCAAATCTGAAAGGATATATTTTTAAGACGGTTATTCCCAGAAACATTCGATTAGCAGAAGCACCCAGCTATGGTATGCCGATTATCAAGTATGATCCTAAGTCAAGCGGTGCAGATGCGTATAGAAGCTTGGCGGAAGAATTGCTTGAAAAGTATGAACCGAGTGAGAAAGAAGACGAATAAAAAATAAAAGTAGAAAGGTGAAATATTATGGCAGCACCCAAAGGAAGAGGATTAGGAAAAGGTTTGGATTCCATGATTCCAAATTTAATAGGAGAAGCAAAGGAAAAGAAAGCTTCTGTTGAAAAGCAGGAACCGGCAGGAAAAGGTCCGGAGACTATGGTGAAGATTACAAAGGTTGAACCAAACAGAGAGCAGCCCCGTAAGTTTTTTGACGAGGATGCTTTGCAGGAATTGGCAGATTCCATTAAGCAGTTTGGCTTGCTACAGCCTATTTTGGTACAGGATAGAGAGTCCTATTATGAAATTATTGCAGGTGAGCGTCGTTGGAGAGCGGCAAAGCTTGCGGGATTAAAGGAAGTACCTGTTATTATTCGAAATTATACAGAGCAGGAAATCGTCGAAATTGCATTGATTGAGAATATTCAGCGTGAGGATTTGAATCCTATTGAAGAAGCACAGGCATACAAAAAGCTGTTAACAGAGTTCAATTTAAAGCAGGACGAAGTGGCAGAACGTGTATCTAAAAGCCGTGCGGCCGTAACAAATTCCATTCGTCTGTTGAAATTAGGAGACAGAGTTCAGCAGATGGTAATTGATGATATGATTAGTACCGGTCATGCCAGAGCATTGTTGGCAGTGGAAGATCAGGAAGAACAGTATAATCTGGCACAAAAGATATTTGATGAAAAGTTGAGCGTACGTGAAGTAGAAAAGCTCGTTAAGAATTTACATAAGGTGCCTAAAGCAAAAAAAGCAACGGACAAGACTCTGGAAGCAATTTATCAGGATATTGAAGAAAAATTGAAACAGAAGCTGGGAACAAAGGTTGCTATTTCTGCCAAAGGAGAAGGTGCAGGAAAGATTGAAATAGAATTCTACAGTCACGAAGATTTGGACAGACTCATTGATATGATGGGACAGTAGTTGAGGAGAAATAAATATATGGAAATACAGGATATGAGTGTTGTGATTCCGGAAGCCGCAGAGAGTGTGCAATCCGGAGGAATAAATACCGAAATGATACTTATTATAGTATTGGCATCTACTTGCGCTTTATTACTAATAGCGGTAATTACATTGTTTGTTAAGATGAAGAATATTAACAAGCGCTTGACAACCTTTATGTCGGGAAAGAGCGCAATCAGCCTGGAAGATAGTATTACCATTTTGGAAGAAGATAATATTGCCTTAAAGGAGCATGCGGCAAGAAGTAAGAAGGAAATAAAGAATCTTTATAAGAAGCTGGAGTTTGCGTATCAAAAAATGGGTCTTGTGAAGTATGATGCCTTTCAGCAAATGGGGGGTCAGTTAAGCTTCAGTCTGGCTATGTTGGATGAGCATAATGATGGTTTCATTATTAATTCCGTTCACAGTACGGATGGCTGTTATTCATATACCAAGCCTATTAGGAACGGAGAATGTGAGCTTGCTTTGGGCAAAGAAGAACAGCAGGCATTGGATATTGCAAAGGCAAAGAAATAGTTGATAGATAATCAGGTGGAATATGATTAGAAAAAAAGTAGATGAGTTGCAGGGAAATGAAATTCTTGGAAAACCCTTGATGACCTGGGATTATCAGATAATATTGCCCGAGGGTGCAATGATTCGCCCGGATTACATCGAGAAGATAAAAGCATTGGGTGTCTTGGATGTTTGGGTAACAGACCCTTATGTGGAGGATCTGAGTGATATCGGTTTATTGAGAAATGATATTTCAAGTACTGCAAAGCAAAAGGTAAAGGATATATTGGAGCGGCATACCTACCAAAACAATGATGAGTTGGAAGGTTTGGCAGAAACTGCCCACACCATTATGAACAATATTTTGGAAGAAGAGCAGGTGGTAGAGCGTATCTTCGATATTAAGCAAAGGAGCTCGGATTTGTATGAGCATTCCATCAGTATATGTGCGCTGTCTGTTCTGACTGCATTGAAACTGAAGCTTCCGGAATACAAAATCAATGAAATCGGTGTAGGCTGCCTATTGCATGATATTGGTCTCAGGTATCAGACCATCGATTTCTGCAATACAAATATGAAAAAGGTAAGCAGCACGGATTTGGCGGAGTATAAAAAGCATCCGGTGTACGGATATAATGCGCTGAAAAATGAAACGTGGTTGGGTAACATCAGCAAGAGTATTGTTCTTTTTCATCATGAGAGGCTGGATGCCTCGGGATACCCGCTACGAACAAAGGATATTCCCTTTGAATGTCAGTTAGTAGCGGTTTGTGATGCATTTGATGAAATGATTTGCGGCATAGGTTGTGAACGAATCAAGGTATATGAAGCAATCGAATACTTAAAAGCCTTTAAAAATTCATTATTTGATGCTAAAATAGTAGATACTTTTTTGAGTTTTACAGCAGTGTACCCTTCGGGAACGAGAGTCGTTACCAATGAAGGTGAAATTGGTGTGGTAGTGTCACAAAATAAGGATTTTCAGGATCGTCCAGTACTTCGGATGTTGAAGGACAAGAACGGTAACGATATAAAGGGCGAAGTAATGAAAGACCTGGTAAAGGTGCATAATATTTTTATTGAGAAAACATTGGATCAGTTTGAGGAGGACTTATTATGATAGACATTAAATTTTTAAGAGAAAACCCGGATGTGGTAAAGGAAAACATCAAGAAAAAATTTCAGGATGCCAAGCTTCCCTTGGTAGATGAGGTAATTGAACTGGATTTGCAGAGCAGACAGGCAAAGCAGGAAGCGGACGATTTGCGTGCAAGTCGTAACAAAATTTCTAAGGAAATCGGCGGACTGATGGCACAGGGAAAGAAGGAAGAAGCAGAAGCTAAAAAGGCACAGGTAGCAGCAAATGCAAAGCGTTTAGCAGAGCTGGAGGTACTGGAAGCTGAACTTCAGGAAAAAGTAAATAAGATTATGATGGTGATTCCCAATATTATTGATGAAAGCGTACCTATCGGTAAGGACGACAGCGAAAATGTTGAGATTCAGAAATATGGCGAGCCGGTAGTGCCGGATTTTGAAGTGCCTTATCATGCAGATATTTTGAACAGTATCAATGGTCTGGATAAGGATGCTGCAGGCAGAACCAGCGGAAACGGATTCTACTACTTAATGGGTGATGCAGCAAGAATTCACTCTGCAATGATTAGTTATGCAAGAGATTTCATGATTAATAAGGGATTTACTTACTGTATTCCTCCTTTCATGATTCGTAGTAACGTAGTTACCGGTGTTATGAGCTTTGCAGAAATGGAAGCCATGATGTACAAGATTGAGGGAGAAGATCTTTACTTAATCGGTACTTCTGAGCACTCTATGATTGGTAAGTTCCAGGGAGAGTTGGTAGAAGAAGCGAAGCTTCCTATTGCCATGACCTCTTACTCTCCTTGTTTCCGTAAGGAAGTTGGTTCTCACGGTATTGAGGAAAGAGGCGTATATCGTGTGCATCAGTTTGAAAAGCAGGAAATGGTTGTGTTATGTAAACCCGAAGAATCAATGGACTGGTACAACAAGATGTGGCAGTATTCTGTAGAGTTTTTCCGTAGCTTGGATATTCCGGTACGTACCTTGGAATGCTGTAGCGGAGACCTGGCAGACCTTAAGGTGAAGTCTTGTGACGTAGAGGCTTGGAGCCCCAGACAGCAGAAGTACTTCGAGGTTGGTTCTTGCTCTACTTTGGGTGATGCCCAGGCAAGAAGATTAAAAATTCGTACAAAGGGCGAAAACGGTACTTACTATGTGCATACATTAAATAATACAGTACTTGCAACTCCCAGAGGATTGATTGCATTCTTGGAGAACAATGTAAACGAAGACGGAAGTATCAATATTCCGGAAGCTTTGAGACCATACATGGGCGGCATAAGCGTTATCAAGCCCAGATAAAAAAAGCGACGACGAAGTCGGCATTTGTTTTGCGAACAGAAAGAGGAAATACGAATGAAGAGAAAAAAGTCACCCAAAGGGGCATTATTGATTTTTGGATTGATTGGCTTATTATTTTTTATAATAGGTGTTGTGTGGTTGGTTTTCGGAATTCGATTTGTAAGTAATGCAGAGGAAGTATATGGAGTAATCAGTGACATCACCTCCTATAGAGATTCCGACGGAGACAGACATTATACTGCTTATGTGGATTATGAGTTTGACGGAGAATACTATTATGATGTGGCTTTGAGCTCTTATAGTAGTTCCATGAGAGTGGGAAAAGAGGTTAAATTGTTGGTTAATCCCGAAAATCCCGGAGACCCGCAAACGATTATGGGAGCCGTTGTCGGCGGAATTCTTTTTGCAGCCTTCGGAGCTGTTTTTGGTTGTGTCGGATTCATTCCCATGATTTTTATGCGAAAAGCAAACGTCAAGGGCAAGAGGCTGAAGGAGCAGGGTCACTATATTCCGGCTAAAATAGAAAGTATTGAGCAGAATAGAAATGTGTCAATTAACAATAGGCATCCTTATGTAATTTATTGTACCCATGAAGATGTATTTAGCGGGACGGTGTATCGTTTTAAGAGTAAAAGGGTATGGTATAATCCGGAGATTTACTTCCAAATAGGTGGGGAAATCAAGGTCTATGTGGACGGACAGAATTACAGCAATTATTATGTGGATGTTGATGAACCTGAAAATAGCAGAGTTGTGGATTATACGTAAGCTTTGTCCGTGAAAGAAAATTGCTAATATACAGACAGGAGGTGAGACCTTGCATAAATTCATGAAGTCCATCGGGTTCAGTGAGTATACGGACCGTAAAAAGTTAAAAAATTTAATACAGGAAGTGGCAAACACTGCGGACCGCAGAAATTATACACTGAATGAAGACGGTGTGATGATGGGTGAGTTTTGCAAGGATTTCACGGATACTTTAGGCGTGGCGGTATGCGGCGAATTTGATGATGAGGATAAGTTTATCTATGAGTATTATTATCCTTACATCAAAGGTACGGGCATTACCTCCTATGAGGATGTGACCGTGGAGCGGCATGCGGCGAAAGAATCCTATGCGGGTGTATGCGACGATATCAACGTGGGAATTACACTGATTTTTTACCTGCAGAATATGATGGATTATGTGAAGGAGAAATATTGCGGCAGGATTCCGGCGCAGGGTACCACGCTGACCTTGTCGGCACTTTCCGATAAGGGTACCATTATGATGCCTATCAAGAAAAATGAATTTCAAAAGAGTCAGGTTCGCAGAGACTCCGTGAATCGTTCCAAGCTGATTCGGGCAGCCAGAAGAGGCGACGAAGAGGCGATTGAGACATTGACCTTGGAGGATATGGATATGTACACTACCATCTCCCGTAAAATCCAAAAGGAAGATGTGTTCAGTATTGTAGACACCTATTTTATGCCTTATGGTGTGGAATGTGACTATTATTCTGTGCTGGGCGAGATTACAGAGTGTAACAAGGTAAAGAACTCTATTACCGGTGAGGAAATTTATTTACTCACAATTTATTGCAATGAATTGACTTTTGACGTAGCAATCAATATAATGGATTTGGTTGGTGAACCTCAGGTTGGCAGACGTTTCAAAGGAACCATCTGGCTCCAGGGCAAAATCAATTTTCCGGATCGCCCGGAAGCTTTTTAAGGAGTTCCCTTAGTTAAATGGATATAACAAGCGCCTCCTAAGCGCTAGTTGTGAGTTCGATTCTCGCAGGGAACGTTTTTACAGCAATGATGAAAATCATTGCTGTTTTTATATCTGTATTTCTTGCTTTTAGAGGTCCTTTCATAGTAATATGAAAGGAGAAAATTGCTATGTATATGGGAGGAAAATAGCATGAAGGTAGTTACATTACATGATAACTGGAAAATGCACCGCAGTGATGAACAGGAATGGATTAACGCGGTTGTTCCGGGTTCGGTTTACGGGGATTTGCTTCGTGAAGGAAAGATGGAGGACCCTTTTTGGAAGGATAACGAGGATGAAGCGTTAAAGCTGATGGAGTATGATTATGAATACAGTACAAGCTTTTCCTGCGAGGAGGGTCTGCTTGCATCAGATGAGGTGATTCTCCGTTTTGAAGGTTTGGATACTATTGCGGATATTACTTTAAATGGTGTGAAATTGGGACATGTGGAAAACATGCATCGTACCTGGGAATATTCCGTGAAGGAATTGTTGAAGGAAGAGGGAAATATTCTGAGTGTTTATTTCTATTCTCCCACCAAGTATATAGCAGATGCATATGAAAAGGCGCCTACCCGCGGAACAGAGGATGCCATGAACGGTTTTGTACATATTCGAAAAGCGCATTGCATGTTTGGCTGGGATTGGGGCGCACATTTGCCGGATGCAGGAATTTGGAGACCGGTTTCGCTGTTGGGCGTGGAAACCGCACGACTGACTTCCGTGGAGGTATTGCAGTACCACGAGCAGGGCAAGGTAAGTCTGGAGATAAAGCCGGAGATTGATTTTGCTGCTATGAGCCTGTTGGAAAAGGATACACCGGGCATCAGAGTTACCATTACGGACCCTGCCGGAGAAGAAATCATCTGTCAAAAGGGTTGTGAAGAAAAAATTACCGTAGAAAATTCCAAGCTTTGGTGGCCTAACGGATACGGTGAGCAGAATCTTTATACGGTTTCTGTAGATTTAATGAAGCCGGACGGAACTGTTATAGATAACTGGACCCGCAAAATAGGTCTTCGCACCATTATCATGGACCGCACAAAGGATCAGTGGGGCGAAAGATTTGCCACCTGCGTCAATGGTGTAAATATTTTTGCCATGGGTGCGGATTATATTCCGGAGGATCATTTGCTGGGAAGAGTGACTGAGGAAACTACCAGAACATTGCTGGAAAAGGCAGTGTTTGCAAACTTTAACAGTATTCGTGTCTGGGGTGGCGGATATTATCCGGATGATTGGTTCTTTGATTTGTGTGATGAGATGGGGTTGGTTGTGTGGGAGGACTTCATGTTTGCCTGCGCGGTGTATGACCTGACTCCGGAATTTGAAGAGAATATTACACAGGAGTTTATTGATAATCTGAAGCGCATCCGTCATCATGCATCCTTGGGACTGATGTGCGGAAACAACGAAATGGAGCAGTTTGTCAAAGAGGGTGTCTGGGTAAGCAAGGACAGTGAAGTGCGCGATTATATTATTATGTATGAGCGTATTTTGCCGCAGATTATGAAGCAGTACGCGCCTCAGGTATATTATTGGCCCGCAAGTCCTTCTTCGGGAGGTTCCTTTGACGACCCCAGAGATGAGAATCGCGGGGATGTGCATTATTGGGACGTGTGGCATGGAAACAAGCCTTTTTCGGAATATCGTAAGTTTTATTTCCGTTATTTGTCAGAATTTGGATTCCAGTCCTTCCCGTCTAAGAAAACAGTGGAAACCTTTACGGATGACGAGCGGGATATGAATATTTTCTCCTACATCATGGAGAAGCATCAGCGAAATGGTGCTGCAAACGGAAAGATTATGAATTACATGCAGCAGACCTACCGCTATCCTTCTACATTTGAGACAGTTGTATACGCATCCCAGCTTTTGCAGGCAGATGCAATACGTTACGGCGTAGAGCATTTCAGAAGAAATCGAAATGACAGCCGTTGTATGGGTGCGGTGTATTGGCAGTTTAATGATTGCTGGCCGGTTGCATCCTGGTCCAGTGTAGATTATTGCCAGCGTTTAAAGGCATTGCATTATTATGCGAAGCGTTTCTTTGCGCCCATTATGATTTCCTGCGAAGAAGAGGGAATGATAAACAGCGGTCAGGAATTGGTGAGATTGCCCTTTGAATTTCCCAAGTCCATCCGCCTTTGTGTGGCAAACGAAAGCATGCAGGATGAAGAAATTACAGTAAAGTGGCAGATCCGAGATACCGCCGCAAATATTCTCCGGGCGGAGGAAGAAGTGATAAAAGTACCGGCACTTACCAGTGTATGGTTGGAAAAAGTGGATTTGCCGGATATTGATATTTACAGAGAATATGTAAGCTTTCAGGCATGTAAGGGAGGCGTGGCAGTATCAGAGGGAACGGTTATTTTCTCTTATCCCAAGTACTTCCGCTATGAGAACCCTAATTTGCAGGCGACAGTGGAGGGTAATCGTATTACTGTCAGCGCTGATACCTATGCAAAGAGCGTGGAAATTTTGAATGATGAGGAAGATTTGATTTTATCGGACAACTACTTTGATTTGAACGGGGACAGCAAAACCGTGGAAATCATCAGCGGTAAGGCGGAGAATTTGAGACTTCGCAGTGTTTACGACATTAGCTAACGGAGGCAAGACGTAAGATGGATTTGAAATATACCATTGATACACAGGAAAATAAGGAATTTATGAAAGGCATGACGCAGGACTTGCTCCGCTTCGGAAGCAAATTCCCTTCGCCGGGAGGCGGCTCCTATTATTTGGGTGACGACGGAACACCTTGGACGGACAGACCGAGGGAGACTTGGATCACCTGCCGAATGGCGCATGTATACAGTATGGGTACCTTTTTGGGATATCCCGGAAGTAAGGAATTGGCAGAGGCGGCAATAAAAGGTCTGTTGGGAGAGCTTCAGGATAAGGAAAACGGAGGCTGGTACAGCGGACGTACCTGCGAGAACCAAATATTACCCAACAAGCAGTGCTATGCTCACGCTTTTGTGATTTTGGCGGCAACTTCGGGCGTATTGGCAGGCTGTGAAAATGCGCAGAAGCTCTTGGAGGAAGCCCTTGCTGTTTATGACTTGCGGTTTTGGAAGGAAGAGGAAGGTCTGGCATGTGATACCTGGAATACGGAGTTCACCGTGCTTGATACCTACCGCGGTTTAAATGCAAACATGCATACAGTGGAGGCGTTTCTTGCGGCAGCAGATGTGACCGGTATGGAAAAATATCGTGTACGTGCAGGAAGAATTATTGACCGCGTGATTGGTTGGGCAAAGGACAACCATTGGCGTATTCCCGAGCATTTCGCAGAGGATTGGACGGCAGATTTGGAATGTAATAAGGAAAAACCGGCAGATCCCTTTAAGCCTTACGGCGCCACTCCGGGTCACGGAATTGAGTGGGGCAGATTGATTACACAGTGGGCGCTTTCTACTTTTAAGGAAGATGCGCAGGCCGCTCCGTATATTGAAGCGGCGGAAAAATTGTTTATGCAGGCAGTTTCCGATGCATGGAATGCCGACGGCGCCCCCGGACTGGTCTATACAACAGACTGGGAAGGCAAACCGGTTGTGCATGACCGTATGCACTGGACTTTGGCGGAGGCTATTAATACATCGGCAGTTTTGTACAGAGTGACCGGCAAGCAGGAATATGCAGAGCTTTATGCAGAATTTATGAAATACTTGGATGAAACGGTTTTGGATCATGTGAACGGCTCCTGGTTCCACCAGATGGATGAAAAGAATCAGTTGATAAATACGGTTTGGCCGGGTAAATCTGATTTGTACCATGCATTTCAGGCAACCCTGATTCCGTACAACAGGGTGGAGCTGTCCATTGCCTGTTGTGTAAAGGAAGGTAGCAGATAAGGAGGGCAAGGATGAAGACATATGATGTTATCGCTTTGGGCGAGTTGTTGATTGACTTTACGGAAAACGGCATCTCCGAAAACGGCAATCCCCTTTTGGAGGCTAATCCCGGCGGTGCTCCCTGTAATGTGCTTGCCATGTTGCAGAAGCTGGGAAAGCAGACTGCATTCATCGGCAAAGTGGGGAAGGATGCTTTTGGTGCCTATCTGGCAGAGACCGTGGAAGCGCTTGGTATTGATATTACAGGATTGGTGAAGGATGAGGAAATCCCCACAACTTTGGCATTTGTACATACGGCGGCAGACGGGGACAGAAGCTTTTCCTTTTATCGTAATCCCGGAGCGGATATGATGTTGACAAAGGACGAAATAGATTACGGTCAGATTGATGCGGCAAGGATTTTTCATTTCGGTACCCTCTCCATGACTCATGAGGGGGTAAGAGAGGCGACCAAGCAGGCCGTTGCCCGTGCAAAGGAGAAGGGCTTACTCATTTCCTTTGACCCCAACTACCGACCGTTACTTTGGAAGGATGCGGAAACAGCAAAGGAAATGATGCGTTATGGTTTCGGTGTGTGCGATATCCTGAAAATCTCCGATGATGAAATCACCTTTGTAACAGGTAAGGAGACCGTAGAAGAAGCGATTCCCGCATTCTGTGAGAGGTATCAGCCCAAGCTTATGAGTGTCACCTGCGGAAAGAACGGTAGTATCGTAATATATGAGGGCAGGAAGGTTCCCTGTGAGGCACATCTTCGCCCGGATACCATCGAGACCACCGGAGCGGGAGATACCTTTATGGCTTGCATGCTCAATTTTGTATTGGAGCATGGATTGAAGAACCTGAGTGAAAGTGATTTGTTGGAAATGCAGAGGTTTGCCGGAACTGCAGCTTCTCTCATTACCACCAGAAGAGGCGCGTTAAAGGTTATGCCCACAAAGGAAGAAATAGAGGGTGAGCTTAAATTACGATAGAAGTGATACTTAATTTCCCCGAATGCAAGACTGCGAAAGTACAGAAAGGAGACGGATTGTGTCAGGACATGATTTGAAGAATTTGAAGCGGGCGGATTTGTTAGATATTTTGGAGAAAATTCATGAAGAGAATGAAGAGCTGAAGCTTCAAAATCAGGAATTGCTGGACGAAGTGGAGAACAAAAGAATCTGGGCGAAGGAAATCGGTTCCATTGCGGAGGCGTCTTTGCAGCTGAATGGTGTGTTCCATGCAGCACAGGAGGCCTGTGACCAATACGTGGAAAACATTAAAATGATTCTGACCCAATCCAAGAAAAAATGCACCAAGATGGAAAAGACTGCCAAGCAGGAGTGTGATACCATGCTGCAGGAAGCCATCAAGGATTGTGAAGCCATGCGGGAGCAAACCAAGCAGGAATGTACCAAGATGCGTGAGGACGCCAGAAGAAAATACGAAGAGATGATTTCTTTGGCAACGCAGCGGTGCGATGCCATATGGAAAGATTTGTATGAAGAAATCAAGGAAGCTTCGGGATATGATTTTGATATGAAGTATCTTTTGAATGAAAGATTTCGCCTGGAAGGTGAAGATATATTGTAAAAAGCCTTTAAAATTATGGTTTTTTTGTACTAAAATAAGAACATAGTTGCAATTTGCGTTTCTTAGGCTTAAAATGATTAAGATTCCGCAGATATGCAAAAATTTAACAAACTAGAAATGTGAGGGAAAGAAAAATGAAAAAAGCTAGAAACAAGTGGGTCAGCGCCGCAATTCCGGCATTGTTACTTCACTGTAGTATCGGTACTGTTTATTGCTGGTCAATTTTCAGTCAGGAAATCGCAGACCACATCGGTTTTTCAAAGGGAGCTACCGAATGGGCATTCAGTTTTGCAATTTTCTTCCTTGGTATGTCAGCAGCATTCCTTGGAAATATTGTAGAAAAGGATATTCATAAATCTTCCTTGATTGCAACCATCTGTTTTGCAGCTGGTATGGCAGGTACCGGTTTCTTTATCTGGTACGGCGGTAACCAGTTTGCAGCTAACGGCAAGGGTAGTATCCTGGCATTGATTGGTATTTACGTTTGCTATGGTTTCATCATGGGTATCGGTCTTGGTACCGGATATTTGTCACCGGTTAAGACTTTGATGCTTTGGTTCCAGGACAGAAAGGGTCTGGCTACCGGTCTTGCAGTTGCAGGTTTTGGTGCAGCAAAGGCTATTGCATCTCCTATTATGCAGGCTATGCTTTCAGGACTTGGCGAAGGCGGTATCTACAAGATGTTTATTATCTTGGCAGGCATTTACTTTGTAATGATGTTCGTTGGTCACTTGTTATTACATAAGCCCGAAGGTTGGCATGAACCTCAGACCAAGGAAAAAGGTCAGAGCACCATGGCTGTTATCAAGTCTAAGCCCATCAGCCTTTATATCGGTATCTGGTTAATGTTCTACTTGAACATTACCTGTGGTTTGGCACTTATTTCACAGGAAAAGATGATTGTGAAATGTATCGGTCTTGCAGGTTCTGTAGGTATTATCTCTACAATCTCTGCAATCTTCAATGCAGGCGGACGTTTAGGTTTCTCTGCTTGGGCAGATACTTTTAAGGACAGAAACACAATTTACAAGATGATTTTCATCCTTTCTATCGTATTTACCGGTTTGGTAGTATGTACAAACGGTATTCAGAATGGTAGTGGAAACACCTTGTTAATTGTTTTGGTACTTGGTTTGATTTTTGTAGTAAATGCAGGGTACGGCGGTGGTTTCTCAAACGTACCCACCTTGCTTTCAGACCATTACGGAATGGGAAGCATCAGTGCAATTCACGGTATTACCTTGTCGGCATGGGCATTTGCAGGTTTGTCAGGTAACCAGATGGCTGCATGGATTGTAAACAACTTTGGTGAATATATTGAAGACGCAAGCGGCAATCTTGTTAACCCCGTGGGTTATCAGACCGTGCTTTATGTAACAGGAACTTTGTATGTAGTATCCCTGTTAATCAGTATCTTCCTGGTACGTTCCAAGAAGGAAGCAAAATAATTACATAAAAGGATATGACTGCGGAGCTTCAAGGCTTCGCAGTTTTTATAAACAATTATGGGAGGAAAAAACTATGAGAGAGTATATTAAAGGAGCAAATCCGTATATGCCTTTGTGGGAGCATGTGCCGGATGGTGAGCCGAGAGTATTTGAGCACAATGGGGAAACCAGAGTTTATGTATATGGGTCACATGATACAGAGGTAACCCAGTATTGTGGAAAGGATTATGTGGTTTGGTCGGCACCGGTGGATGATTTGACAAACTGGACCTGTCATGGTGTTGCATACGAAACACATTATGATTCTATCTTGTATGCGCCGGATGTAGTAAAAAAAGGCGATACCTACTACATGTATGCGGCAGAGAGAAAGGGCAGTCTGATTGTGGTTGCCAGTTCCAAAACGCCATGGGGCCCCTTCGAAAATCCTGTGGAAACCAAGCTGGGATTTGACCCCGGCGTGTTGGTGGACGATGACGGAAAGGTATATGCTTACTGGGGCGGCTGTGCGGCACCCTGCTATATTGCGGAAATGGAAGAGGATATGGCGACCATAAAGGAGGAAACCTTGGTTTCCAATCCTTTGGGACATTCTACCTGTCCCTGGAATCCGGTGGATGACGGACATATTTCTCTGATAGACGGTTTCTTTGAGGCGTCCAGTCCCCGCAAGGTAATGGGAAAATATGTATTTGTCTACTCTAAGCGCTATGAGAAGCCCATTCCGGAGCTGGGAGTGTATACAGAAAATAATGGATTTTTGTCCTACCGTTTCAGTGATTCTCCTTTCGGACCCTTCCATGACGGCGGTGACATCAGCTTCAACGGCGGCGAAATTCTGAAGGATGCGGACGGCTGCGGTACCATGACCTATCAGTGGGGAAATAACCATGGCTCCATTATGGAGATTAATGGTAAGTGGTATGTATTTTATCATCGTCAGACAGGTGTCAATGAGTTTTCCAGACAGGCTATGCTGGAACCCATTGATGTTGCCATGGGTAAGGACGGATTGCTTTACATAGGCGATGTGAAATTTTTAAACGGAGAGCCGGTGGCATCCGGACCGGTTGAAATGACTTCTCAGGGGCCTCATATCAATGGATTGGATGCTTACAAATGGATTTCCGCAGGATATGCCTGTCACATTTACGGCAGCAGTACCAGAGCATATATTCTTCCGGGCTATGAAAAGAGGGAGGATATTTCCACGCCGGTAGTAAATATGTCTTCCGGTACAACGGTGGGCTTCCGTTATCTGCAGTTTGGAAATAATACACCAAAGCAGGTGCAGATAGTTTTGGGCGAGCATAAGAATGTAAAGGTAAATGTACGAATTGATTCTTATCGGGGTCGTATCGTGGCCTGCGCTGATTTGGCAGAAAACGAGGCGGAAAAAGTAATGCAGCTCACGGCACCGGTAATCGGAAAGCATGCGGTTTATTTTGAATTTCTTTCAGAAGAACAGGGCGCAGTGGCAGCGTTTGACAGATTTTGCTTTCTGTAAAGAAGGTGCGGGAGTAGTAAGCGCGGTATAATAGAATAAAATATTTATGGGAACCATTTTCAAAGGAATGTTTGAAGGTGGTTCTTTTTTTGTTGGAAAAATTCCCTGTAATTTCATAATGAAATTCATATTTGGGTAAGCTATATTGAAAAACAGGCGTATTTGTAGGGCTGTAATAATTTTGTACTGATGGAGAGGAAATTGGATGAGACGGATTTTGAAATTGATGACGGATTGGAGCTTTGCCGGCGAAGAGGAAAGAATAGAGGGTTTGGTATTGCCCCACACCTGGAATAATACGGACGGGCAGGATGGCGGAAATGATTATCGGAGAGGTTTGGGCGTATATACGCGAAGGGTGAAGCGACCGGAGTATGAAGAAAATGAAAGGGTGTATCTGCAGTTTCACGGAGTAAACTCTTCTGCAAAGGTGTTTTGGAATGCGCAGGAGATTTGTGTCCATGACGGCGGTTATTCTACTTTTCGGGTGGATGTGACGGATTATATGCAGGAGGAAAATTCCCTGCGGGTGGAAGTGGACAATTCTGTAAATGACAGGATTTATCCGCAAAAAGCGGACTTTACTTTTTATGGCGGTATCTATCGGGATGTGGAGCTTTTACTTGTAAATAAGGCACATTTTGATTTGGATTTTTATGGTGGCGCGGGGCTGAAGTATAGTTCTCAGGTAGAGGACGGGGACGCTGCGGTGGCGGTGAGTACTTATGTGAATAAGGAGGCGCAGACGGCGGATACTAGGATAAGGGTATGCTTGCAGGATGCGGCAGGAAATGTGGTGGCTACGGCGGAAGCCGGGGTAACGGGCGAAAACAAATTCACCCTGCAGGTGCCGGATGCACACCTTTGGGACGGTTTGGAGGATCCGTATCTGTATACTTTGCAGGCACAGCTTGTGCGGGCGGGACTGGTAGTGGATGAAATTTGTTGTAACTGCGGTATCCGCACCTTTTATTTCAGTCCCAAGGACGGTTTTTACTTAAACGGCAGACATTATCCACTGCATGGGGTTTCCAGACATCAGGACCGAAAAGCCATTGGTAACGCCATCTCTTATGAAGATATGGAGCTGGATATGGCGCTTATCAGAGAGGTGGGTGCCAATACCATTCGCTTGGCCCATTATCAGCATGATCAATATTTTTATGATTTGTGTGATAAATACGGCATGATTGTGTGGGCGGAGATTCCCTATATTTCCGAGCATATGCCGGGGGGACGGGAGAATACTTTTTCCCAGATGAAGGAACTGATTGTGCAAAATTTTAATCACCCAAGCATTGTGACGTGGGGAGTATCCAATGAAATCACCATTTCCGGGAAAAAGCACAAAAAGGATATGCTGGACAATCATAGAGCGTTACAGAAGCTTTGCAAGGAAATGGATCCTACAAGGCCAACCACGCTGGCATGCTTTGCTATGTGTTCCCACTGGAATAAGGTGGCGCATATTACGGATTTGGTAGGGTGGAACTTGTATCTGGGCTGGTATGTGCCGGGACTTTTCTTAAATGATTTGTGGATTTGGTTCTGGCATCTTTTGTATCCCCAGCGCCCTCTTTGTTACTCAGAGTATGGTGCGGAAGGGATGCCGAATTTGCACAGCCGAAGACCGAGACGCGGAGATAATTCTGAGGAGTATCAGAGCAAATATCATGAGTTTATGCTTCGGTGCTTTAAGCGTCACCCTTATCTTTGGGCAACCTATGTGTGGAATATGTTTGATTTTGCAGCGGATGCCCGCAACCAGGGTGGGGAGCCCGGAATGAATCACAAGGGCCTGGTGACTTTTGACAGAAGTCTGAAAAAAGACAGCTTTTATCTTTACAAGGCTTATTGGAGCAAGGAGCCCTTTGTATATCTGGCGGGTAGGCGGTTTGCGTACCGTACGGGAAAAACTACAGTGATTACCGTATATTCAAGTGAAAAAGAGGTGACACTTTACAATAACGGAAAGCTGATTGAGACAAAGTCCGGCAAGTATGTATTTAAATTCCGGTTGAGAATGGAACCGGAGAATAAGCTGGAAGTACATGCGGGCGAGCAAAAGGATCATTTGGTGATATATCAGACGAAGCAGGCGAAGACAGAATATAAATTGAAAAAAGGCGACAGTTCCAACTGGATGTAGGAGAATGCCAGAGGCATTCTCCGGAGTTGTTGAGGAAAAGGAGAGCGGCAGAAAATGGAAACGACCAATAACGAAAAAAGACTTCAGAAAAAAGCGTACAAAAAAGCGCGAAGACAAATTATCAGACCGTGGAGACTCCTGACGTGGTTCAGTGGGGCGTTGGCTGTGATTCTGGTGGCGGCGGTAATTATAGTGAGTATGTTTGACAATACGGTGGCACTGTTTGTGGGAGATACCTTCTGGAAGCTTGAAAATGAAGACGAAAATGCTGTTTATTACACAAATGATTTTGTAACGCAGGAAGCACGTGTGGCCAGAGGCTACGAGCTGGTGAAGCAAGTGGAAGGAGAAGGCGCTGCTCTTTTAATGAACGACAGTAAAGCCCTTCCTTTAAACAAAGGCGCAAGGGTCAGTCTGTTTTCTACTTCGTCCGTGGCTATGGTTTATGGCGGTACCGGTTCTGCAAACGTGGATTCATCCAAGGCAGACGATTTGAAGACGGCACTGGAAAAAACCGGCATCTATGTAAATCCTACTCTTTGGGACTTTTATCTGACAGGGGAAGGCAGCAGCTATGTTCGTGACAGCGGCGGCTTTTCCAGCGGTGCAAGGGTGGGAGAGGCGCCCTGGAGTGCTTATACCACAGAGGTATTGGATTCCCTGGACGATTATTCCGATGCGGCAATCGTTACCTTTTCCCGTGTAGGCGGCGAAGGGGTGGACCTTACCTTCTTGGAGGAAAATTATCTGGCACTGGATGCCAATGAAAAGGATATGATGACCAATCTTTCCAGACTGAAGGCGGAAGGAAAGATCAAGAAGATTATCGTATTAATCAATTCTTCCAACCCGCTTCAGGTAGATTTTTTAAAGAATAATGATTATAACGTGGATGCCTGTCTCTGGATTGGAGGCGTGGGTGTGTCCGGAATCAATGCGGTAGCAGAAATTTTGGCAGGTGATATTAATCCTTCCGGAAGCTTAGTGGATACTTATTGCTATGACAATTACTCCAGCCCGGCTATGAAGAACTTTGTGCCTACCACCTATACAGGCTATGAGGAGGGTGTGATTCCCGAGCATGCAAGTACCTACATGATTTATCAGGAAGGCATTTATGTGGGATATAAATATTACGAGACCCGTTATGAGGATTATGTAATGGGTACCGGAAATGCAGGAGATTACAGGTACGGAGATGAGGTTGCGTTTCCGTTCGGTTACGGTCTGAGTTATACGGATTATGAATACAGCGACATGAAGATGACCTATGATGCGGCAACTACCACCTATACCTTTGAGGTAAAGGTAACCAATACGGGAGATATGCCGGGCAAGGAAGTGGTGCAGCTTTATGTGTCCAGTCCTTATACACAGTATGATATTGATAATAAGGTGGAAAAGGCTGCTGTTTCCCTGGTGGGCTTTGAGAAAACGGATATTCTGGCGCCGGGAGCATCGGTAAACATGACCATTACCGTGGATGGAGATGATGTGGCGAGCTACGATGCTTACGGAGCCGGCACATATATTATGGATGCCGGAGATTATTATTTCACGGCAGCAACGGACGCACATGATGCGGTGAACAATGTTTTGGCTGCAAAGGGGTATACTCCCGAAAACACTGCAGGACGTATGGATGCAGAGGGTAAGGCGGCTTTGGTGGCAGTATGGAACAATCCGGCATTGGATACCACCACTTATGCAATAAGTGATAATGGTACAGTGATTCAAAATCAGCTATCCGATTCAGATATGAATTTGAATAGCGGGGTACAGGAAAAAATAACGTATCTGACCCGTAGTAACTGGGAAGGTACCATGCCCGGGGATGATATTCTGAAATTAACCCTGACGGAATATTTGAAAGAAGCGTTGCAGGATGTACAGTATAATCCCGCAGATTATCCGGAAGCAAAGATGCCCACCCTGGGCGCCGATAACGGCCTGAAGCTGGTGGATATGATTGGTTTGGAGTATGATGACCCCAAGTGGGATTTGCTTTTGGACCAGCTGACCTTTGAGGAAATGGTTACCTTTATCGGGGATGCCTTTCATTGGACCATGCCTGTAGAATCTGTGCAGGCTCCGGGAACCCGTGATGAAAACGGTCCCCAGGGTTTGACGGTGACTCTGTTTGGCTCGGGACTTGGGGTAGAGACTACGGCCCTGACTTCAGAGGATGTTTTAGCAGCAACCTTTAACAAAGAATTGGTTTATGAAATGGGCAGAATCGTGGGCAATGACTGTTTGGCGGCACAGGTAGCCTTTCTTTACGGTCCGGGCGCCAATACCCACAGAACTCCCTACGGCGGACGTAATTTTGAGTATTATTCCGAGGATGGTTATTTGGCATCCGCAATCGGTGCGGCAGAGGTACGCGGTATCGAAGAGAAGGGTGTTCATGTAGTGATGAAGCATTTTGCTTTGAATGATTGTGAACAGAACCGTATCGGTCTCGGGGTCTGGTTGCCTGAGCAGGCGGCTCGTGAAATATATTTGAAGGCGTTCCAGGGAGCGTTACAGGATTCCCAGACCGGGGGAAATGGTGTTATGATGGCCTATACCCGTTGGGGAACGCAGTGGTCCGGAGCCAATAAAGGACTGGTAACCGGTATTTTGAAGGAAGAATGGGGCTGTAACGGTTTACAGATTACAGACAATGTACTGACCACCTATGTAAATGGTGTGGATGGTGTGATGGCGGGAGTAACGGCCTTTGATGCCATGCTGACCTTCTACATTACAAATGCATTGCCGGAGTATGAAGACGACCCTGTTGTGGTATCAGCCATGCGTGAAGCAAGTCATCAGAACCTGTATGCTATTGCACATTCCTGCGGTATGAATGGCGTGGGTCCGGATACCGTTATTGTGGCAACAACTCCCGGGCTTTTGGTGCTGGTAAGGGTGCTTGCAGTGTTGGTTGGTATAGGCTTTGTGGTATCTTTGATAATGTGGGTCCGCAAAATGCGTAAGTTTAAGACCACGGAAGAATATGCCGCATACCGGGAATTTAAAAAGACTCTTGAAGAAAAATAAAAGAAGGCGTGCCTATGAGTAAAGAAGTAAAGATAAGTACCGTGAATCGGGCGAAGCTGTACCAGCTGGTACTTTTTCCCCTGAATAACGGTGCTACAAATGTATATTTTGTATTGATCTTGTCCTACATTGCTACCTTTGGTTCCAATGTACTGGCACTGGGGGCTGTGTTTGCATCGGTAATGGTTACCGGTATGCGTGTCTTTGACGCATTTACGGACCCGATTATCGGAGCACTCTTAGACAGAACCAGCGGAAGGTTTGGTAAATTCAGACCGTTTATGGTTATCGGTAATATTATTATGGCCGCGGCAACCATAGCTTTGTATTTGGTAACACCTATGATCCCGGGGGATATGCAGTGGCTGCGCTATGTGGCCTTTGTAGGATTGTATGCTGTGTGGGTAATCGGTTATACTTTCCAAACCTCCATTACCCGCTCGGGGCAGACCGTGTTAACCAATGACCCGAATCAAAGGCCGCTGTTTACAATCTTTAATACGGTGGGCTCCCTGGTGGGCATGGGTGTCATGCAGTTTCTGGCACCCATTATCCGCGCCAATGTGGCGGATTATGGTTCCCCCCGGTTTTATGCAGTGCTGACCCCTATCGGTATCGGGGTATCCGTGGTACTGACCATTTTGGCTATTATCGGTATCTGGGAAAAAGATCGCCCCGAATATTACGGTCTGGGTGGGGACAGGCAGGAAAAGGTAAAGTTTTCCGAGTATTGGGAGATTATCAAAAACAATAGTCCCATGAAGAGACTGATGATTGCAGGTGCAGGCTGCAAGCTGGCACTGGCCATTGCTACCAATACCACCATTCTCTGCATGCTTTATGGTTGTATGATGAATAACTATGACGGGCTTTATCTGCCCATGATGATTTTGGGCTATGCTTTTTCTGTCCCATTCTTTTTGCTGACAGTGCGCATGTCCCAGAAAAAAGGACAAAAAGCATCTCTGGTACGCTTTGTAAGTCTGGCGCTTGTGTGTTATGTGGGTGTGCTGGTGCTTTTGCTGCTTTGGAGGCATGGAAATCCCGGTACGAACCTGTCCTTGTTTACGGACGGCAGACTTTCTATTAATCTGTATACCATATTGTTTATCGTGTTCTTTGGGGTGGGCTATGGTGCATACTATTCTACGGCGGATATGCCCATTCCCATGGTGGCGGACTGCTCCGACTATGAAACCTATCGTTCCGGAAAATACATTCCGGGGATTATGGGGACTCTGTTCAGTCTGGTGGATAAGTTGGTATCCTCCCTTTCAGCAACTGTAGTGGGTGTGGCGGTTTCTCTTATCGGACTGGAAAATCTTCCTACGGCAGAGACACCTTATAGTAGCGGTATGAGTATGGTGGTGCTTTGGCTGTTTTGTATTGTACCTATGGTTGCGTGGATAGCAACACTCATTGCCATGAAAGGGTATATTCTCACCGGCGAGAAGATGAAAGAGATTCAGGCAGTGAATGCCAAACGGAAAGAAGCTATGGCAGCAGGCATGAGTCTGGAGGAAGCCATGGAAAAGTGGAAGTCTTTGGAAGACTTGAAATAATAATACGTTTATGATATTTTTTTGCAAGAGGGACAAAAGATGAGCGTGTATCACATTTCCGTATATTTCGATGAAAAAACCACTGCGCATATGCAGGAGTTCATAGAAAAGGTGGCCCAAGCCACAGGCAATCATTATATGACGGAGGCAAAGGTTCCGCCCCATATTACTTTGTGTGCGTTGGAGTGTGGGGACGAGGAAGCCTTGAAGGAGGCGCTGGAGAGTGTGTTTGGTAAGGTGCAGCGTGGTACTCTTCAGTGGGTATCAGTGGGGACGTTCCTGCCGGGAGTGATTTTCCTCCAGCCGGTGTTGAACAAATACTTGCAAGGATTGATGGAGACCGTGTACGGATGTGTGCAGGATTTTGCGGAGGAGGTACCGGATTCTGCGGAGGCCGCGCCCGGGTGCGCCCGCACACCTACCGGAGTGAAAATCAAACCTTGCTACAAGCCGTTTTCCTGGTTGCCTCACAGCACCATTGCCAAGAAGCTGACGCCCCGGGAATTGCAGGCGGCCTTTGAGGTGTTACAAAAGGAGTTTGGGGTTTTTGAGGGAGAAGTAGTGAGAATCGGACTGTCGAAGATGAATCCCCATAGGGAAATTGTCGGTTGGGCGCTTGATAAATAAGAGTAGGGGAGAATAAAGGATATGAAAAACAAATTATTGAAGAAGAAAATATATGTCCTTATGGCCGTAATGGTAGCATCGCTACTGGGCGCTTGCGGCGGTAAGGATGTATCCAGGGAGGATCCGGAGGAGCAGGAGGAACAGCAGGAACCATCCGAAGCGGAAGAAGATGGTTTTCCGGACGGGGAACAATCCGGAACGGAAGAAAACAAACCCACAGAGGAAGATACCGACACTACGCAGGATTTGGAAGAAATATACGTAGGCGCCTATGCGGATTATGATAACGGGGAGCCGAATTTGTTTATTACAAAGGGCGAGGATGGCAAATATGATGTAAAAATAGGTATTTTCCGTTTGGCGTCCATGGATGACGGCGTAGGAGAGCTTACGGAGAATGGGATGACGTTTAGGGCAACAGACCCGGCAGGAAATCCCATTAGTGGTGTGATTACCGTGAAGAATGGTGTGGCAAAGGTTATTTTTACTGATTCCACATGGGTCTATTTGGAAAACGGAACCACTTATGAGTATACCAAGATAACCGAAACGCAGAATGCAGGAAGTGGCGACGAAACCTTTGCAGATATATCCCATCCCATTCAAATTGATTTTGTATGGACGTATGACAGCGCGACCAATCCCTATTTGTGGGCGGTAGAATATGAATATCCTGTGTTTGATAGTGAACAGTATCCCGAACTGTCCATGGCCATACAGGATTACAGAATGAATTATGTCAGAAATATAGAAGCGGCGAGAGATGATTTGAAAGCACTTGCAGAGCATGATTATTATGAGTACGGAGCAGACTCCTGGATGGGGTACTACTACTTTGTGGAAAATATGAAGGTGAAACGTGCGGACGAAATTGCAGTATCCATTGTAGAGCAGGGATATATGTATCAGGGCGGGGCCCATGGCTCCGAGGGTTTCGGTTGCTTTAATGTGGATAGCCGTACAGGAGACAGAATTACACTGGATGATGTTATTGTAAAGATGGATTTATTGCCGGAAATCATTGCGACGGAAATGCTGGAATTGTATCCGGATATTACATACTGGACCCCGACGTTGGAAGAAACCATTGAAGCATATATTACGCCGGAAATCACATTGACATGGACCTTGGAATACAATGGGGTAACCTTCTATTTCGGAAGCTATGAAATCGGAAGTTATGCGGACGGCTTACAGCAGGTAACGGTCCTCTACAGTGAATATCAGCCTATTTTTAATGCGTACTATTTTGAGAATGTGGCGGAGGATTATATCATTCCTGCCAATGCGGGAGGAACCATCAATGCAGATATAGACGCTGACAGAGAATCAGACCATATTACGGTGGAGGAGAATTATACCGGTGCCGATGGAGGATTTACTTCCTTTACCATTCGCATGGGTGAGCAGGAGTACACCCAGGATGCATACGGATGGGCGGCAGAGCCCTATTATGTAAGGTTAAAGGGAAAGAGTTATGTATATGTGACCGTTTCTACAGAGGATATTTCCGGAGAAACTTATGTGTACGAGATTACCGGTAGCAGTATTGTATATAAGGGGGCTTTTACGGGTTATGTGAAGTAGGTGAAAAAAGGGTGGAGGTTATTCCTCCACCCTTTTCATGCGTTCGTCCGTAAATTCACATTCACATTCCGTCATATCATTGTACAGTACAAATTGGTACAGGTAGCTGTAGCCTCTGTCGTCTTCGATACAGATGGTGAGCGGCTCGGTGTTAGGTTCTTCAAAAACCCAATATGCATTAACCTGTTTGGTTATCACCCAGGAATCTTCCCTCCATTCATATAATTCAATAATGGGGTACTGGTCAAAATAAATCTCCATGCGCAGGGTGCCGGATTCATTTATCCAGGTACCTGCGATTTTTGCCATGGCAGCGTCGCGCTTGGCACGGTTTTCTTCAGCACGTTTCGCTTGTGCATCCTTTTCCTCTTGTGTATAATAGGCATCTTCATCGCCGCTGCAAAAATAACCCCAATCATATGCCCACGTATATTGCAAAATAGCACATTTGTCTGAATCCAAATAGCGGATTGACCAATACTCCCAATTGTAATCTAAGACAATCCTCAGGCCGTTTATGTCCTGTGGGTTATCACTGTAAACAATTAAGACATCATCTTTTACATCAAAATCGACTTCCTCATCCATGAGTTCAAAATCCTTATCATAGCAATGCACATCTTCTGCATCTGATAAAGCATCTTCAGAAAAGTACACCACTAAGCGGTCTTCGTATACTTTTGTTTTCAAAACAGAAAAGGAAAGAACTTCCTCTTCTGTTTGTACCGGCCGCACACAGCCAATAAAGCGGGATTTTCGCTCAACAAATTCTGCCTGTACCTGTTCATAAATGGTTTTATACGGTTTTTGCAGCTCTGCCACCTCCCCGCCTTCTATCAAAACAGT
>JAZSII010000042.1:0-21623 GCA_045533725.1 Acetatifactor sp.
TTGGAAGATTCCTGAAGATATAGGTATACAATCCAGTGTGGATAATGGCTGGAGAATACAGTATCCGATAAGAATACGATATCCTAAAGAAATACAGGATTATAGTCTTGCTTGGATGCCTATACGGAGCTATTTGAATCAATATTACAGGGGACAGGAAGCTGAGCAAACCGGTGTTTCAATTAATGTAGATAATTTGTTTGATATGGTTATGTTTACTATGGCCACCAGTGCAAGTGATAATTTTTACAAGAATACATATTATGTGGCTGAAAAGACTGGATTAGCAACATATATGATAAAACAAATTCCATGGGATTTGGATTATACCTTCGGTAACATATATGCATATGAGGAGAACTATAATGTATCATTTGATTCTCAAGTCGATAAGGTTTATATAGAAAATGCATTTTGGTTCATATTGGATAACTATCCGGATTTGATAAACGACCAATTTTGTGAAATATGGGAAGAATATAGAAGAGGTTTTTTGAGTACTGAAAATGTAATCTCTTTATTAGAGTATAATCGAGATTATTTGGTAAATACAGGAGCATATATTAGAGAACAGAAAAGGTGGAAGAACATACCTGATGTTGAAATGACAGAATTAAAGCAGTATATAGAAAGACGACTGAAGTGGTTAGATAGCTATTTTCTTGAGTGGAAATAGTGAAAAGATTAAGAAGATACTTTATTGTTAGTGAACACTGTGATAGAATAAGATAGTATTTGGGCAAATTATGGAAAGGCAAGGTTTATATATGAGTGAAGCAGAAAAGAATTTAGAAGTGAATGAAGGGGAAGCAACAGAAGAACGTGTTTCCAAGAACTTCATTGAGCAGATTATTGAAAAGGATTTGGCAGAGGGTGTTTATGACACCGTGCATACACGTTTCCCTCCGGAACCCAACGGATATCTGCATATCGGACATGCTAAGGCTATTTTAGTCAACTACATGATGGCGCAGAAGTATGGCGGAAAGTTCAATATGCGTTTTGACGATACCAATCCGACCAAGGAGGATATCGAATTCGTAGAATCCATCAAGGCGGACGTACAGTGGCTGGGTGCAGATTATGAAGACCGTTTATTCTTTGCATCCGATTATTTTGGTGAAATGTACGAAGGTGCTGTGAAGCTGATTAAGAAAGGAAAGGCATATGTATCTGACTTATCAGCAGAGCAGATTAAGGAATATCGCGGTACCTTTACCGAGCCCGGTAAGGAAGATCCTTACAGTACCCGTTCTATCGAAGAAAATCTAAAGCTCTTCGAAGAAATGAAGGAAGGTAAGTACAAGGATGGCGAGAAGGTGCTTCGTGCCCGCATCGACATGACTTCTTCCAATATTAACATGCGTGACCCGGTTATTTATCGTGTGGCTCATATGACCCATCACAATACCGGTGATGCCTGGTGCATTTATCCCATGTACGATTTCGCACATCCTATTGAGGATGCTATCGAAGGTATTACCCACTCTATTTGTACCTTGGAATTCGAAGATCACAGACCTTTGTATGACTGGGTTGTAAGAGAACTGGAATATCCTCATCCGCCCAAGCAGATTGAGCAGGCGAAGATGTATTTGAAGAATGTGGTAACCGGTAAGCGCTATATCAAGAAGCTGGTGCAGGACGGTATTGTGGATGGCTGGGATGACCCCAGACTGGTATCCATTGCAGCACTGAAGAGACGTGGTTTTACTCCCGAGTCTATCCGTATGTTTGTGGAAATGTGTGGTGTATCCAAGGCACATTCCATCGCAGATTATGCCGCATTGGAATATTGTATCCGTGAAGACTTAAAGGCTAAGGCACCTCGTTTAATGGCGATTTTAGACCCTGTTAAGTTGATTATTGATAATTATCCCGAAGGGGAGACTGAATGGCTGGAAGCGCCTAAAAACCTTGAAAACGAGGCTCTTGGAAGCCGTCAGGTACCTTTCAGCAGAGAGTTATACATTGAGCGTGAAGATTTCATGGAAGAACCGCCTAAGAAATACTTCCGTATGTTCCCCGGCAATGAAGTGCGTCTCATGAATGCTTACTTTGTGAAATGTACCGGTTGCGTAAAGGATGAGAACGGCAATATTATTGAAGTACATGCTACTTATGACCCTGAGACCAAGGGCGGCAACAGCAATGACGGCCGTAAGGTAAAGGGTACCATTCACTGGGTATCTGCAGCAGAGGCTGTAAAGGCAGAAGTACGTTTGTATGAAAATATCATTGATGAGGATAAGGGTGTATACAATGAGGATGGCAGTCTGAATTTGAATCCCAATTCCTTGACAGTTTTAAAGGAATGTTATTTGGAACCTGAATTTGCTAAGGCAAAAGCATATGACAGATTCCAGTTTGTAAGACAGGGCTTCTTCTGTGTGGATGTAAAGGATACCACACCCGAGAAGCTGGTGTTTAACCGTATTGTTTCACTTAAGAGTTCATTTGTATTACCTAAGAATTCATAAGAAGTCGGAGAACTTGATAAACAAATTTGTTTGAGATGCATTAGGGGGAAGTATGGCAGGAATTCTTTCAGGATTAAAGAGTTTGGGACTGGATAAGCTGGAAGGTCTCGAAATCTATGAGGACGAAGAAAAAAAGGGTTTAAAAATTCAACAAAAGGCAGAGGCTAAAGAGCCGGTAGTTTTGGAGGAAAAAGACCTTATTTATGACAAAAACTTTACTTGTGTGGTTTGTGATAAGGAGTTTACTTCCAAGATTATGAAGACCGGTAAAGCAAAATTGACAGGAACGGATATTGATTTACGTTACCGTTATGAGGGTATTGATTCCATGAAGTATGATGTGGTGACCTGCCCGAGATGCGGATATTCTGCGCTACTCAAGTATTTCCCCATGACTACGGCAGCACAGGGGAAACTGATTAAAGCAAACATTTACGGTAAGGTGAAGCTACCTGCGCTTACGGGGGATACTTATTCGTACGAGGATATGGTGGAGCGTTACAAGCTGGCTTTGGTTTGTACCATTGTAAAGCGCGGTAAGGATAGCGAGAAAGCATATGTATGCCTGAAAAACGCATGGTTACTACGAGGATATGCGGAAGAACTGGAGATGCAGAACAAACTGACCGAGGAAATGCGTCAGGAGATGAAGAGTCAGGAGCTTGAATATATTCAGAATGCTCTGGAGGGCTTTCTGAATGCCGTACAGAAGGAAAGCTTCCCAATTTGCGGGATGGATGTACTGACCATGGACTACGTAATTGCGGCTTTGGCATTCCAAGTGAATCGTGATGAAATTGCGGCAAAGAAGATTGCAGAGATATTGGTTTCTAATGCGGCAAATGAGCGTGTCAAGAACAGAGCGCGGGAATTGAAGCGTATGATTTTGGAGAAACATAAAAAGGTGTAGGATATGTATGAATTGACCATTGAGTTACGAGCAGACAGCAAAAAATGTTTGTACGAGCAAATTTATGAGCACATACGCCGAGAAATAAAAGAGGGGAAGCTTCTTCAAGAGGAGAGGCTTCCCTCTACACGTTTTTTGGCAGAATATTTGCAGGTTTCTAGAAGCACGGTGGATATGGCGTATGATCAGCTTTTGTCTGAAGGATATATTGAGGCAAGACCGTATAAGGGATATTTTGTGTGTCCGGTAAAAGAACTGTTTGATTTTGCCGAAGAGAGTGTGAATAAGCTTCGGGTGGCAAATAAAGAAGTGCATATTTCACAAGATGAAAATGTGATATGTGATTTTTCTCCCACGCAGATTGACATGAGTCTGTTTCCTTTTGGTGTATGGAAAAAAATTACAAAGAACATTCTCAGCGACAGTAATGCAACATTGTTTTCCAGAGGAAGTGCACAGGGAGATTATAGTCTGCGGGAGGCTATAGCACGTTATTTGCATGCCTCCAGAGGGGTGGATTGTGTACCGGATCAGATTATTATCGGTGCGGGAAACGATTATTTGCTTATGCTTTTGGAAAAGATTTTGGGAAGGGAGATTCCTATTGCAATGGAGAATCCCACCTACAAAAGGGCGTATCGTATTTTTGAATCCTTTGCCTATCCTATTACAACTATTGATATGGATGAAAACGGAATGAAAGTGACTGATTTGAAACAGGCAGGAGTTGATTTGGCATATGTTATGCCCTCCCATCAGTATCCGACAGGAACGGTAATGCCCATCGGCAGAAGGAATGAATTACTGAAATGGGCAAATGAGAAACAGGACAGATATTTAATTGAGGATGATTATGACAGTGAATTTAGATATAAAGGGAAACCGATTCCTTCCCTGCAGTCTTCGGACAAAAATGGCAAAGTGATTTATCTGGGGACATTTTCCAAGTCTATTGCTCCGGCAATCAGAGTCAGTTATATGGTTTTGCCCATGGGTCTTTTAGAGAGATATTTGGAAAGGTGCTCCTTTTATTCTACTACGGTTTCGCGAATTGACCAAAAGATCTTGGAGGAGTTTATCAGAGGAGGTTATTTTGAACGTTATTTGAACAAGATGAGGAAGCATTACAGGGATAAGCATGACTATTTGCTGGAATGTCTGAAACCGTTTCAAAGAGATTTTAAGATAACCGGAGAGAATGCCGGTTTACATTTACTCCTTACTTCACGTAAGAAGGTTTCGGAGGAGTATTTGAGAACTACTGCCGCACAATATGGTGTGGTTGTATATGGTGTATCAGAAAGTCTGGTAAAGGGCGGAGATAAGCAGACAGAGGCTACCGTGATTCTGGGATATGGTGCATTGACAGAACCGGAAATTGAGAAAGGTGTGGAGGCATTAAAAAAAGCATGGGGTTGACCATGCTTTTAGTTTTAGTTTTCATCATTAAAGAATTCTTCAACTGTTTCTGTAGCAGCATCAACTGCATCTTCAACAACGTCAGTAGCGTCTTCAACAACCTCAGCAACATCTTCAGCTACTTCCTCGGGATTAAGAGAAACGTAGTGAGTATCGGTATCATCTTCACATTCTTCATCGAGGCAATCGAAATCTTCGTCCTCATCAAAGTTTTCATTCTTTTTCTTGAATACGAAGTATGCTGTAGCAGCAGCACCCACAACTGCAGCGGATGTTAAGAAAAATTTTTTAAAGTTAGCCATGGCTTTTTGCTCCTTTCACTTATTTATTATTATAATAATACTATTTTACAAAAAAGAAAAGGGATTATGTGTTATTTTATGAAGAATTTAGAAAAAGGATGCATGGGGAAACTTGAAAGCATACGTAATGTGTGCTATATTTATTCCACACACAAGAAAAGATAGGGTATTATTATGAATGATAAGTTTTTTGACCTGAAAAAAGAAAAGCAGGACCGAATGATTAACGCCGCCTTAAAAGTATTTGCCATGCAGGGATATAAGCATGCCAGTACGGATGATATCGTGAAGGAGGCCGGTATTAGTAAGGGACTTCTGTTTCACTATTTTGAAAGCAAATTAGGGGTATATGAGTTTGCTTATGAGTACAGTGTGCGCTATATGGTAATTGAGCTTTCTTCAACGGTATCACGTACAGAAAACAATTTGTTTGAGGTAATGCGTCAAATGGAGTTTGCCCGAATGAATGTTGCCAAGGGCTATCCTTATATGCAGCAGTTTTTAAATCGTTCGTTGAATGAGGATACCGGCGAAGCGTTGCTTGCCACAGAGAGCAAAAGAGCCATTTTGGAAAAAGAGTATAACAGAATCACATCACAAATATCATATGCGGAGTTTCCTCAGGGTGTGGATGGTAAAAAAATTTTTAAAATAATGGATTTTGCTATTAAGGGCTTGATGACTGAGCGGTTTATGGAAGATGCATTTCAGCCGGAGATGCTTTATCAGGAAATTTCGGAGTATTTGGATATGATGAAGCTTTTGGTAACGAAGCAGAGCGGTAGCCGCAGAGTGAGTATTGAACCTATGTTTTAAAAAGACGGGAGAAGTGAGTGAATCACCTCTCCCGTTATGTATTATTTGCTGTATTTGTAAGGTAAATCAGCAGGGTAACCACCCTTTAATTTCTGCATGCCGCGTTGCACCGCATCTTTGGAGTTCTTCCAATCTGCATTGAAGTTATTGTAATCAAATTTTTCCACCAGCCAGGAAACATCTTCGCTTAAGCGTTCCATATTTTTCTCCATTAAGGGGAGCATAACTTCATAGAAATCTTTCTTTTCCTTATCGCTTAGTTTTGCGTCTCCCATAATGCACAGATCTTTGAAGTGTGAAAGACAAAAGCCCTTGCTGTTTTTGATTTTTGCTCTGAACTCGTCGTCTTTTGAATACATGTAAAAGAAGGTATCCAAATATCTTGTATAGGTTTCCGCAAAGGAATTACATATGTAACAGGAGTTTTCTTTCTCGGTAATCCATGCAACGATAGAATTTGTACTCTCAGTATTCTTTTTGAAGAGGTCCTTAAAGGAACTTTTGCCGGGTGAAAATGCTTTGAATTCTTTGCGCATTTCATTTATCATACGCTTGTAATGGGTTTTTAATATCCAACCGTGGCCTAAGGTGTTTCCGTAGTCAAACATTTTTTTGAAATGCGGACGACAAAATCCTGCTTTGTCGGTCATTTCGCGAATATCAGCTTCCATGTATGAACTTCCGGAACCCAGACAAAAGTCCAAAAGGTCACGTTCAACTGCACGTTCTACATAGCAGAAGGGACACTCGTCATTGGCATCAACGGCTTCGTTTAAGGGAATGGTATATAATTGTTCTTTCATAAAATGAGTACCTGCCTTTCCATATTACTTTTATTTTATAGCAAAATCCGAAATACTGCAATCCGTAAAAGTTCTTTAATTTTTTGACAGACCTATACTATATATGGTAAAATTTGATATTAGGGAAAGTATATAAAAATGGTAGGAATGTAAGGAGAAAAAGTGCATGTATGATTTAAAGCTTGCAAAGGAACCCTTTGATTTTAAATTGTTTTTTCTTTGTTTTATGAAAAAAATATGGATTGTAATTTGTGCTGCACTGGTGGGACTGCTTTTGATAGGTGGTGGAAATTATTTAAAAAAGGTTGTTCTTGCCGGTCCGGTGAAATATGAAATAGAAACATCGTATTATGTAAACTATAACACAGATCCGGAAACAGGGACGATACCGATTTATATTAATGAGGCTACATGGGAAAGCTGGATTACCATGGATTGGTTTGCGGACAGGATTTGGGCGCATGCAGGGGAGTTGGGATTGCAGTCTGAAAGTATTACAAGAGAGAATTTGTCTGAGTATGTTTCAGCTACACTCTTGACAGATGTGCACATTCCTACTACTTATGTGACTGCGCAGTCGCCGGAAGAAGCAAAGCTATTGAATGAAGCAGTAAAAATGACTATGAGTGATTTTGCTGTGCATCAGGAAGAGATGCGTGGAGTTGAGGTGATTGATGAAACGCAGGTACAGGAAAAGGACCGGGATGACAGAACGGTGAGGGCTTGTATTTTGGGCGCAGTGCTGGGAGCGTTTGCTGCTTGTGTGCTTTTGGCATTTTCACTGATTTCGGATGATTCTGTCCGGGTGCCGGAGTCCTTTACCTATCGTTATGGTGTGCCCATGCTGGGAACGGTTTGCAAGGGAGAGAAGCAGCTTTCCGAGGAGACGGTAAGCAATCTGGCATATCGGTTAAAGAAGAATAAGCCGGAGGACAAGTTCATGGCGTTGGAGTTTGGATTGAGCTATGCAGGTGAACTTCCGGAGGATTTTGAAATAATTAGTGTGAATGAATTGCCGGACGCGTACGAAAGAATGCGTATGTCAGCAGGTGTATTGCTGCTTGTAGGTGCTGGTATGCGTAACGGTAAGCAGATAGAGCATATGCTTCATGCTTTAAAGGTACAGGACTGCCCGGTAAAAGGAGCTCTGTTATGTGAGGCGGATAAGAAATTGTTGAAATGGTACTATTTTGGTAGCAGGAAGCATTAAGATATTACGAAGTATAGAGTGAACGGATATGGTTGTTTATATTACATTAACTGTTTTGGTAGTGCTTTTGGCATCTCTTGTGCGAAACAGAGATTATGTACAACTTCATATTGATGTATCCAAGCGGGAGAATCGGATAAATGACAGATTGGATCGCGGAAAGGCTTGGAATATTTGTGCCGCAGTTGCGATATTTGTATTGTTGGCGGGGGTTTCTGCCTGTCGAATTGCAGTAGGAAATGACTATTGGGGATATCGTGAGCAGTTCAAGCTAATTATGCAGGATAGGCATGTATCCTATGAGTGGGGCTTTAATTATGTGGTCTGGATTATACAGAGCCTTTTCGGATATGATAATTATTTGCCTGTATTTGGTTTTTTCTCTATTATCACGGCATTTTTCTTTGTGAAGGCTGTTTATGACCAGGGTGAGTGGTTTGGGATGAGTGTTTTCCTGCTGATGACCAATGGCTATTATTTTTCCAGCTTGAATTCCGTGCGTTATTATTTTGCATTAGCGGTGGCAATGTATTCCATGAAATATGTTTTGCGCAAGCAATATGGCGTATTTATAGCATGGGTTGTGTTTGCTGCACTTTTTCACAAAACTATACTGGTGGTAATTCCGGTATATTTGATTGCAGAGTGGTTGTCAGAGCATAAGCTGAATAAATGGGTGTATGCGGGAATTGGTGCATTTTTGGTAAGCTTGGTGATATTCCGTAATATTTACCGTAAGATTATTTTCATCTTCTATCCCTATTACGAGGGCACGGCATTTGATAAAGTGAATTTTTCGGTCATGAATATTGCAAAATGTGTTGCGGTACTGGTTTTGTGCATATTGTTTTACAAAACGGCTGTAAAAGAGAATAAGCAGAATAGGTTTTATTTTTTCCTGACTTTGGCGGGACTTGGTGTATATACTTTTGGAGCGTTTATTCCGGAAGTGACGCGTATCGGGTATTATATGACAGTATCACAGATATTTTTGATTCCGGGTGTCTTGTTACGGATAGAGAATAGGAGGTGGCGCACCTTTTGGAGCGTAGGCGTAACGGTGGCATTTATAGGATATTTCGGTATGTTTTTATATACGGCACAGGATATGAATATTCGATTGGTACCATATTTGAATTGGATTTTTAATTAAGGGGATAGTTATGAAAGTATTGTGGGTATGTAATATTATGCTTCCTATAGTAGCAGAGTATTTGGGATTGGAAGTGAATAATAAAGAAGGTTGGCTTACCGGCTTGGCGGATAGGATTCTAAGTAATAGCGATGATAATCAGATTGAGCTGGCTGTTGCATTTCCGGTGTCAGGGGAGTTTCAGGAACAGAGGTGGAGTGTACCGCTAAAGGGAGGTACGGACAAGCTGTTGTGTTACGGCTTCACGGAAGATACCAACCATCCGGAAGTTTATGAGTCGGAATTGGAGTCTGCGTTAAAGTCCATTGTAGAAGAGTTCAGGCCTGATGTAGTACATTGTTTCGGTACGGAATATCCCCATACATTGGCAATTACCAAGGTGTGTGATAAGAAACATGTACTCATAGGAATTCAAGGGTTATGTAAACTGTATGCAGAACGCTATCTGGCAGATTTGCCGGAGAGAGTTGTTAAGAGAGTGACTTTTCGTGATTGGTTAAAGAAGGACAGTATCCTGCAACAGGAGCAGAAGTTTATTCAAAGAGGGAAACAGGAAGTGGAAGCACTTCGGGGTACCGGACATGTGACGGGAAGAACCTGGATTGATAAGGATTTCGCTACCAGAACCAATCCGGAAGTACAGTACCACTTTATGAATGAAACTCTGCGCAGTAATTTTTATGAGGGTGCATGGGAATATAATAAATGTGAAAAACACAGTATTTTCTTAAGTCAGGGAGACTATCCCATTAAGGGCTTGCATTATATGTTAAAGGCTCTTCCGGCTATTTTGCAGGTATATCCGGATGCAAAAGTATATGTGGCAGGTAATAAAATAGCAAATTATCAGACTTGGAAGGATAAAATTAAAATTTCCTCCTATGGAAAATATATTCGGGAACTGATTAAAAAATATAAATTGCAGGAGAATGTGGTTTTTCTGGGACGTATGAGTGCCGGACAGATGAAGGAGCAGTTTTTGAGGAGTCATGTTTTCGTTTGCCCCTCCGTTATTGAAAATTCGCCCAATTCCTTGGGCGAAGCCATGCTTTTGGGTGTACCCTGTGTAACGGCGCGTTCCGGCGGGATTCCGTCTGTTTTTACGGATGGTGAGGATGGTATTGCATATCCTGCATACGGAGCTTCTGTTTATGAGAACGAAGAGGATAAGGAGCAGGCTCAGGCGAATCGACTGGCACAGGCAGTGATGCAGATGTGGGCGGATGAAGAAAAGATGCTTGCATATGCCAGGAGTGCTGCTGCACATGCAAGGAAAACCCATGACGGACAGGTAAATTATGAAAGATTAGTAGAAATATACAGTAATATTGCGGAGTAAAAACAATGAAGGTAACCTTTGTATCCAATTATATCAATCACCACCAAATACCGGTCAGCAATGTGTTGTATGAGCATTTAGGGGATGATTATACTTTTGTGCAGACCATGCCAATGGAAGAGGAACGAGTGAAGCTGGGCTGGAATCCTGCGGAAGTACCTCAGTATGTACGGTTTGCTTATGAGGAAGAGGAACTTTGCAAGAGGTTGATATTGGAAAGTGATGTGGTAATCTGGGGCGGACTGGAGGAGGAAGAAATGTTACTTCCCAGGTTGCAGGCAGGTAAGCCGGTTATCCGTTACAGCGAACGGTTGTATAAAGAGGGACAGTGGAAGGCCATTAGTCCCAGAGGACTGCGAAAGAAATATACCGATCATACAAAATATCGAAAGGCTCCTGTTTATTTGCTTTGTGCAGGTGCATTTGTGGCATCTGATTTTCACATTGTCAGAGCGTATCCGGACAAAATGTTCCGTTGGGGTTATTTCCCGGAGTGTAAGGAATATGATGTAGATGCGTTGCTCGCAGAGAAAGACGGCAGAGAAATCCTGTGGGCGGCCAGGTTTATTGACTGGAAGCACCCGCAGATGGTGGTGGAGATTGCACGTTTGTTGAAAGAGAGGGGAGTGGATTTTCACATTACCATGATGGGAGATGGTCCTTTGTGGGAAGAGATAGCACATCAGATAGAAGCAAACGGACTGCAGGAGCAGGTAAGCTTAACCGGTTCTAAAACACCGGCAGAAGTTAGAAGGGCCATGGAAAAGGCGTCGATATTTTTGATGACCAGCGACAGAAAGGAAGGCTGGGGCGCGGTAATGAATGAGGCCATGAACAGCGGATGTGCGGTGATTGCGGACCGCATGGAAGGAGCTGCACTGTATTTAATAGAGCAGGGTGTAAATGGTTTTTATTGCAAGCAGCCTACGCCGGAGCGTATGGCGGATTTGGTGGCAGAGCTTTTGGAAAACAATGAAAAATGCAAAAGAATGGGGCAAAAAGCCTATGCGACCATTTCCGATACCTGGAATGCTGCAGTGGCGGCAGGAAGACTGTTGCAAATGTGCGAAACGGTTGCTGGGGGAGAAGTTTTTATCAGTCCTTGGGCAGAGGGACCTTGTAGTAAGGCACCTGTAATAAAGGAACGATGTTAGGGGAGCACCCATAGAATAAATGATTTGGAGGATACTATGACAACTCCGTTAATTACCGTAATTGTACCGGTTTATAACATAGAAAAATATCTGGAACGCTGTGTAAATTCCATCAGAAACCAGACTTACGGAAATTTAGAAATTTTGCTGGTGGATGATGGCTCTACAGACAGAAGCGGTGAAATCTGCGATGCCTTTGCGGCGGAGGATGACCGTATCAGAGCCATTCATAAAGAAAACGGGGGTTCTTCCTCTGCACGCAATCTGGGGATTGAAGAGGCAAAGGGGGAGTATCTGGGCTTTGTAGACAGCGATGATTATATTTCGGGAAATATGTATGAGTTGCTGGTTTCCGCTTTGCAGGAATATGATGCAGAAGTGGCTCAGGCAGGACGTGATGAAATCGATGAGGAAGGGAATATGCTTCCTGTTATTTGTGAACCTCCTTCGGAAAAATGTTTTATTGAAGTAGCAGATTTTTTGAAGGAAATGCTTATGCATAGGGGAGATTGTTCCTTCTGTACCAAGCTGGTAAAGAAGGAATTGTTTGCAGAGGGTAAGTTCCCGATGGGAGAGCTGAATGAGGATTTTCACTTGATGGTGAAATTCATGAGTCGCATTAAGGGAGTGGTATCCCTGCCACAGCAAACCTATCATGTGTTTTATCGTATGGGGAGTAACACCCGGAAGGAAAATCCGGACGCTTTTTCCAGAGTGTTTGGTGATAATGTAAAGAATGCAGATATGGCATTGGAAGTAGTGAAAAAAAGTTTCCCTGATTTGCAAAGCATTGCCTTTCGTTTTGGTATGTTCCAGCGTTTGGATTATTTGCTGCATATTCCGGTAGCACAAATGAAGAAGGATAATGAACAATACATGGCAATCCGACGTTACGTGCGTAAGAATTGGTGGAAAGCAGTACGAAATAAATATTTAACTGTCAAAAATAAAATATATTTAACTTTGTTTGCCATAGCGCCCAAGGGAATCCGGGTGGTGCATAAGAAGTTGAAAGGATTATAATAGGTCTCATTAAAAACTCAGGGTGAAATGTCCGATTTGTCATATGTCGATATGTTTACGTGACGAAAATTGTCGATAATTGACAAAAAGTGCGTTCGCTTATTCACATAAGGGGAAATGTATGGTATGATGACAAAAAATAAACAATTGTAAAGGAAGCCTGCATGAAACAAGCAACCCGAATGATAAAGGATATTTTAAAGCTAAAGTATCCTGACAAGGATTTTCGCCTGAAGTATTACAAGACCAAAGATGAAATCGAGCTGTTTGACAAGTTGACTATTCTTTGTGACAAAGAAATTGACGTGGATGAAGTCATTGCACACGTCAGAAAATATGTATCCGGCATTATGGTTTACAGGACCGGTGAAGCAGTACCGCCTATTGACAGAGGGGCAAACAAAATGATTTCCATTGCCAGCTATAAATGGATAGAGATGGCATCATTGGAGTATATTGAAGTGAAAGCAGAGCTTTAGAATATGTATCATATTCTAAAGCTCTTTGTTGTGGAATTCGATTTGCATTAAGTATGGATTAAATGCCCAAAGAGTGCTTTTATATTCTCAAATGCATAGGTAGGAGCATAGGGAGTATCCTGTAAATCCTCAGCAGCTGCCTCACCGGTAAATACCACGCAGGTATCTACGCCGGCATTGATGCCGCAGGCGATGTCTGTATATAATCGGTCTCCCACCACTAATGTTTCCTCATTAGAAAACCCGGAGGCTTTCTGACAAAGACGTACTACTTCGGGGCTTGGTTTGCCCAGATAAACAGGTTCTTTGCCGGTGGAATTCGTAATCATTTCGCAAATGGAGCCGCAGTCCGGGATGAAACCGAAGTCTATGGGGCAACACAAATCAGGATTGGTTCCGTAAAAGGGAACATCCGTTACGGAAAGTGCTTTGCAGGTTTCAGTCAGCTTTTCGTAGTTCAATTCGCTGTCATAAGCTACTACAACGCAGGCAATGTCCCTGTCTGCTGTTTCAGTAATCTGTAAACCGTTTTTGCGCAGTTCGGCGATAAAAGATGCAGTGCCCTGTACGTAGATTTTAGCCTGTGGGTAGTTTGCCAGCAAAAATTGCAGAGTCATATAGCCGGAAGTAATAAACAAGTCTTCCGTAGTATCCAGTCCGAAGCAGGCTTTAAATTTCTTTACATAATCAGCATTGCTTTTAGTGGAGTTATTGGTAATGTAATAGGTCTTTCCGCCGATGGATTCAATATATTGTAACAGTTCAAGGGTACCATCCAACAAGTCATTTCCTACAGCAATGGTACCGTCAATATCAAATAAAAAAAGCTTCTTGTTTTTCAGTCGGTTTGGGTTCATAGTCTCACTCCTTCTTCTTTTTATCATAATAGATTCTGCAGATGAAGGCAATGGTTAATTCCTTTGTCCGGCATAACAAATAATTGTGTTTTCCTATGGGCAATGCTATAATGATAAACAGGTAAATCCGTGCAAGGGAAGGCGCTTTGAGAGAAAATGAAACTAAATAAGAAGACAATAATGATTAATTGCATAGCGGTTTTGATTGTTCTGGTATTTGTGTTACTTCCGTTTGCGGAGGGAAAGGACAAACAACAGTACGACATTGTGTTCTTGGGTGATAGTGTAATCGGAAACGGCGGAGAGGAAAGTGTTGTGCAGGTAGTGGCAAACGAACTGGGGATACCGGCGTTTAACGGGGCATTGGGTGGTTCGGCTATGTCTGTAAATGGAGACATGAATTGGGGATCTGTAACCGGAAACCAGTGGTGCATGGTACGATTGACAGAATCTATTATATATAAAGACTGGCAGAGTCAGAAATCTGCCATGGTATATGCAAATTATTATAATGAGTTTAACCAGCAGATGCCACCGTATTTTTCAGAAAGAATGGAAGCTCTTATGCGGGTAGATTTTGACAATGTAAAGTTGCTCGTCATTGAGCATGGTACAAATGATTATAATGCAGGACGTAAATTAGACAATAAGGACGATTTGTATGATGTCTCCACTTATGGCGGGGCCTTGCGTTATTCTTTGAAACTGCTTCAGGAAGCTTATCCGGATATGACCATTGTGTTGGTAACACCCATTTATTGTGAGTTTGGAGAAAACCTGGAGGACTCCTGCTATGAAGCAGATTTTGGTGGCGGTACATTAGAAGAATATGTGGAGCTTGAGTTAGAGATTGCAAAAGAGTTTGGCGTATTTTGCATAGATGCTTATCATAATAGCGGGATTTGGGAAGATAATTCTAAGGACTATCTGGCAGATGGGGTACATTTGTTGCCGGAAGGTGCTTTTGTGCTGGGACAGTATATCGCCGGAGAATTGCAGAGGATTTGTAAGTAATGCCGAAAGGAAATGAAGATGATTGAAAAAAAAGATATTCTTAATTGTATAAAGAGAATATGTCTCTTATTGGCAGGAATGCAGATTCTTTTGGCAGGTATATGGCTGTGTGCCGGGTTGAAGGAAAATCCTGTTTGTATTTTAACTGTGGCGGTTGCATTGTTTTCCGGCAGTTTTTTTCTCAAGCAATATACGGGAGAGTGGTATGCGCTTCAAAAGTCAAAAGGAATATATTTTGGGGCGGCATATATTGTTTCTTTTCCTGTCATACTCCATGGACATTTCGGTGAGTGGCGATATTCTTTGGCGACTTCTTTTGTGATATGGATTCTTGCGTGTTTGAAAGGTCTGAAAAAAAACGGAGCACATAAAAGAATGTTGTTAATAACTATGGGAATTGCGTGGTTTGGTGCCGGTGTTTTGGTGCCGGCATATGGTGTACTTGTAGGAATTGTTGCATGCGTAGCACTTATGTGTGTATATCGGAGGCAACGAATCGGTATGAGATCGGTTTTATTAATTATTGCAATTGCCATAAGCGGGTTGTCACTGGGGTATTATGCAGATTTCGAGAGTGGCGGAAAGCAGCGGATACAGAATAGTTTCAGTTCGGTTATGTTGTCACGGTTTGCGTGGCCATATTTTGTAAGAAACAGTTATTTTTGGGAACCGGAGGTGCGGGAAATATTTACCGACAGCGATTTGGCATATATTTCCACCTATCCGGAACAGGTTATATATGATTTTGGCCCCAGACTGGAAGCCTATGTAGGCAAAGCAAGAGCAAGAGAGATTTATAGAAAGATGGCATGGGAATCTTTCCAAATAGGCAAGAAGGAAGCAATCTTGAATCTTGGCAGAGATTTGCTGGCAAATGCTGCAGGCCCCTTGGCTGTTCAATATCAGTTGAACGGGAACGGAATTTCGTATACAGGTATGAATTATGCGGACATGCGAGCCGGACAGCCGGGACTTACAAAGTATTATGTCAAGTTTTCTATGTACAGTTTTGATTTTATGATATTGTTGAGCATTGCAATTGTGGTGTGGCTGGGGATTTATAAAAAGAAGTGTCGGCTGATTAGGGGGAATTTTTCTCTTTTTGGCTTATATGGAATATTTATATTTTGGTATTCTCTGGCTGGAAACGGTATGCAGGATTATTTGAAGATATTGCCTGTTCATGTGCTGTGGTGCTCGTTGCCGGTACTTGGCTACGGGTTACTAAATGATGAATGCAACGCCGATGAGATAGGAGAAAAGGAATAACAGGAGGCTTTTATGAAACTGATTTCATGGAATGTAAACGGGCTGCGTGCCTGTGTGGATAAAGGATTTTTGGATTTTTTCAAAGAAACGGATGCGGATGTGTTTTGTCTGCAAGAAACAAAACTACAGGCGGGACAAATTGAGCTGGATTTGCCCGGATACTTTCAGTACTGGAATTATGCGGAGAAGAAGGGATATTCCGGAACCGCGCTTTTTACCAAAACAGAACCCTTGCAGGTGACCTATGGTATTGGCGTGGAGGAGCATGATAAGGAAGGACGCGTGATTACGGCAGAATTTGACGAATACTATGTGGTGACGGTCTATACGCCCAATTCCCAGAGAGAGCTTACCAGACTGGCTTATCGTATGGAATGGGAAGAGGCTTTTCTGGCTTATGTAAAGAGCTTGGAAGAGAAGAAACCGGTTATCTTTTGCGGTGATTTAAATGTGGCGCATAAGGAAATAGATTTGAAGAATCCCAAGACAAACCATAAAAATGCGGGCTTTACGGATGAAGAAAGAGCCTGCTTTGACAAAATTGTGGAGAATGGGTTCATAGATACGTACAGATATTTTTATCCGGATAAAGAAGGTGCGTATTCCTGGTGGTCCTATATGTTCCAGGCAAGAGCCAAGAATGCAGGATGGAGAATTGATTATTTTGTGGTTTCGGGAAGTCTGCGGGATAAGCTTACGGGAGCGGCTATTCATGCACAGATTATGGGCTCGGATCATTGTCCGGTGGAGCTGACAATATGTTAGAGCGACGAAAGATTGAGGCAGGCGTAAGCCTGCCGAGGGAATTTTTTACCAGGGATGGTATTACCGTAGCAAGGGAACTTTTGGGAAAGATATTGGTGCACGAAACCAGTGTAGGAGTCATTCGGGGAATTATCACGGAAACGGAAAGTTATATGGGAGTGGAGGACAAAGGCTCTCATACCTATGGGGGACGCAGAACCGAACGGACAGAGCCTATGTTTGCAAAAGGCGGGCATTCGTATGTGTATTTTACCTACGGAATGTATCATTGCATGAATATTACTTCAGGGCAGGAAGAGGACCCGCAAGCAGTGCTGATACGCTGTGTAGAGCCTGCGGATGAAGAATCCAGGGATAGAATGGCAGCACTGAGAGTGGCAGCAGGCCAAGAGAGGGCACTGAGGAAAATACCGGAGGGTTTTACGACACAAGAACGGGGATTGGCGGAAAGAGAAGCACTTGGGAAGCTTCGAAAAAGTGTGGAAAAACATTTGGCAGACGGTCCCGGCAAAATGTGTATTGCCATGGAAATAGCAAAAAAGGATAATGCTCTGGATATGATCGGAAATGATAATTTTTATGTGACAGAGGGCATTTGCGTGAAGCCACAGGATATTCTGACCGGAAAACGTATAGGCATTGACTATGCCGAAGAAGCGGCAGATTATTTGTGGCGTTTTTATTTGAAATAAGTGAGGGTTAAGAGAAGGAACAGGAGGAAGTGGGCATGAGTCTGCGGTTTTGTTTCGGAGCATCCGGATCGGGGAAGAGTTATCAAATCTTTAGTGATATTATCAAGCGTTCCATGGAAGAGCCAAAGCGTCATTTTTTGATTGTTGTGCCGGATCAGTTTACCATGCAGACGCAGAAGGAATTGGTAACCATGCACGAACGTGGTGGTATTATGAATATTGATGTGCTCAGCTTCGGACGTCTGTCCCATAGAATTTTGGAGGAAGTGGGAGGAGATAATCTCCCGGCTTTGGATGATACGGGCAAGAGTCTGGTATTGCAGAGAGTGGCACTGGCGAAGAAGGAGGAATTACCCGTACTGGGTGGTCATATTCATAAGCAGGGATATATTCATGAAGTGAAAAGTGCAATTTCGGAATTTATGCAGTACGGTCTCAGTGTGGAGGATATAGAGAAGTTATTGGAATTTGCCAAGGACAGAGGCGCTCTGCAAGGAAAATTAAAGGACTTAAAAACACTGTATAGGAGTTTCAAGGAATATATTGCAGGTCATTTCATTACTACGGAGGAGAAGCTGGAAATCCTCAGAAAAAGTATTGGAAAGTCACGCATTATCAAGGATAGTGTGATTGTATTTGATGGATTTACGGGTTTTACACCTATTCAGAACCGTTTGATTCAGGAGCTTCTTGTCTGGGCGAAGGAAGTGATTGTAACCGTAACCTTGGGAGATGGGGAGAATCCGTTTAAACAGGATGGAGAACAGAAGCTTTTTTATCTCAGCAAGAAGACGGTATACGATTTGGAAAAGATGGCACAGCAGGTGTCGGTCACCAGAGGAGAGGATATTTATATCAGACCGCAGGTGGCACCGCGATTTGGTCACGATAATTCCCTGGCCTTTCTGGAGCAGAATTTATTCCGAAGTGCGGGGAAGAAGTCGACGGATGATACCGGAAGTGTTCGTATCCTGGAGGCGCATACCCCCAAGGACGAAGTACATCAAGTGGCTGTGGAGATTGCAAGACTCATAAGAGAAGAAAATCTGCAATACAGAGATATTGCCGTGATTTCCGGAGATTTGGAAAGTTATGCTCCTTACGTGGAAAGGGAGTTTAGGGATATGCATTTACCCTGTTACATAGATCGTACCAGAGGAATTGTGTTAAATCCCATGATAGAATTAATCAAAAGTGCATTGGAGCTTTTTATCAAAGATTTCTCTTATGAAGCAGTGTTTCACTATTTGCGGAGTGGTCTGACCGGGTTTACAACGGATGAAGTGGACCGTCTGGAAAATTATGTTTTAGAAACCGGGGTTCGCGGAATCCGTAAGTGGGAGAGACTTTTTACCCATAAGACGGAGGAAATGGAAGAGAAGGAAGAACCGTTGCAGGAAATGAATGCGCTACGTGAGAAGCTGGTTTCTCAGGTGGCTGTTCTTGGTGGAAAGAGAAGCATTGCCAAGGAACATGTAGAGGCTTTGCATGCCTTTCTGGTACAGTTAAAGGTGCAGGAAAAGCTGGAGAATATGTCTCGTGCGTTCGAAGAGGCAGGAGATATGACCAGAGGGAGAGAGTATGCCCAAATTTATCGCTTGGTAATAGAGCTTTTGGATCAAATATACAGTTTGCTGGCTGAAGAAAAGATTACCGGAAAAGAATTCCTGGAAATTTTAGAAGCCGGATTTGCAGAAATCGAAGTAGGAACTATTCCCCAGAATGTAGACCGTATTCTGGTGGGAGATATGGAGCGTACCCGATTGAAGCAAATTAAGGTATTGTTTTTTGTAGGGGTCAATGATGGCAATATACCAAAGAATGTCTCAAAAGGGGGTATTCTTTCCGATATGGACAGGGAGTTTTTGCGACAGTCGGATTTGGAACTGGCACCATCTCCCAGACAGCAGATGTTTATCCAGAGGTTCTATTTGTATCTGAATATGACCAAACCCTCTCATCGTCTGATTTTGTCCTATGCCAAAGTGAACAGTGCAGGGAAGTCCCTGCGTCCTTCTTATCTGATATCTGTGGTTCGAGGTATGTTCTTAGGGCTTTCTGCGGAGCAAACAGGCAATAGAACAATTGCGGAGCAAATGGTGACGCCGGAGGGAAGCGTTGCTTATTTGGCGGAGGGATTGCGTGAATATGCGGAGGGTAAGCTGACAAGCCTTACCACGGAAGAGTTGTTTGCATTATATACGGCGTATGCCGGAAAAGAAGAATATGCCGAAATTGCAGAGCAATTGAAGGAGGCGGCATTTTATCGTTATCAGGACAGTCTGTTATCCAAAGTTGTGGCGAGAGCCTTGTACGGCAAGCGCCTGGAAACCAGTGTCAGCCGTTTGGAATTGTATGCAGCCTGTGCTTATCATCATTTTCTGCAGTATGGTCTTTCTCTGAAGGACAGAAAAGAGTTGGGCTTTGAAGCAGTGGACATGGGAAACATTTATCATGATGTGTTGGATACTTTTGCCTGTAAGCTGGAAGAAAGTGAGTACACATGGTTTAATTTCCCTATGGAATTTGCAGATGGTGTGGTAGAGGAAACCATGGAGCATGTGGCGTCGGAGTATGGTGCCGGTGTGTTGTATAGCTCTGCACGTAAGGAATATGCGATTTCAAGAATGAGCCGGGTATTGAAGCGTACGGTGGAGACTCTGCAAAAACAGTTGAAGCAGGGAGAATTTGTACCGGGTTCCCATGAAATTACGTTTAAAAGCATTCAGGATGCGGAAGCTGTGGACGTGCGACTTTCTGAGGAAGAGATGCTTCGCCTGCATGGTAGAATTGACCGTGTGGATACTGCACAGGATGCGGAAAATGTGTATGTAAAGATTATCGATTACAAATCCGGAGACAGACATTTTGATTTGGCTGCAGTTTATTATGGCTTGCAATTGCAGTTGGTGGTTTATATGAACGCTGCGCTGGAGCTGGAGGCAAAAAAACATCCGGATAAGAACATTGTGCCGGCGGCGTTGTTGTATTACCATGTGGAGGATCCCATGGTGGAGGGCAAACCGGATATGAGTCCGGAGGAGATAAATGCATTAATCAGAAAAGAATTAAGAATGAGCGGTGCAGTAAACAGCAGTGAGGATGTAGTTGCCAGGCTGGATAGGGAAATGGACAGAAAGTCTGAAATTATCCCTGTGGAACGCAAAAAGGATGGTTCCTTTTCGGCCAATTCCCATGTGTTTACGAAGGAAGAATTGGAAATTATTTCAAATTATGTAAATCAAAAAGTCCGTAGTATCGGTCGGGAAATTATGAATGGCAGTAAGGCAATAAATCCTTACGAGGAAGGAAAGAAAAATGCATGTGAGTACTGTGTGTACAAGAAGGTTTGCGGTTTTGATCCGACCATTCCCGGATATGCATACAGGAAAACGGAAGTGTCGGACGATGCGGATATTATGAGAAGAATGAGGGAGGAATTACAGTAATGGGTGTACAGTATACAGAAGACCAGCAAAAAGTAATAGACCTCCATCATCGTAATATTTTGGTGTCGGCAGCAGCAGGAAGCGGTAAGACAGCAGTATTGGCGGAACGAATTATTCAAATGGTTTGCAATGAGGAAAATCATGTAGATATTGACCGCTTGTTGATTGTGACATTTACTAATGCTGCAGCGGCAGAGATGCGTGAGAGAATCAGTCAGGGAATTGCTACCATGCAGGAGAAGTACCCGGAGTCTGCGCATATTGAGAGACAGGCAACTCTTTTGCATAATGCTTTGATTACCACTATTGACAGTTTTTGCCTGTATCTTGTGAGGAATCATTTTCAGGAAATTGGTTTGGACCCTGCATTTCGTGTGGCGGATGAAGGAGAAATTAAGTTATTAAAGCAGGATGTATTGGCAGAACTTTTGGAAGAGAATTTTGCGGCTAAAGAGGAAAGCTTCGAAGCATGTGTAGAGTTTTTCTGTT
>JAZSII010000099.1:0-8914 GCA_045533725.1 Acetatifactor sp.
CCGGCACCGTTCAAGCCCACAATGGACAAATGCTCTCCCGGGGTCAGCTTCAGATTAATATTCTTAAGTACTTCCACCTCTGAGCCCGGATAGGAAAATGATACATTCTTAAATTCAAAGGTATGTATACCTTCCTTTACCTGCTTATCTCCCTTCTGAATGGCTGCAGGATAATCCATGAACTTCACATATTCATTGGCGTAATTTGCCTTCTTACACAAGTCCTGATAATTGACAATCAGATTCTTCATGGAGTTAAAAAAGGTTCCTGCCGCAGTAAACATCTGGGTCGTCACAGCAATGGTAATCTGTCCTGTGATTGCCAGTACACCCAAATAAAAATAGATACCCATTTCACGCAATATATCCACAAAATTCATAAGTAAAGCAATGGGGCGCATCTTTCGAAACATGGTTTCCCACTGTCCCACCATTTCGTTACTAAAGAATTTCCACTTTTCCACCATCATGTCCTTTGCATTATAAAGTCGTATATCTTTTCCGTATCGGAAATCCGATAACTCCCAGCCCATATAGGAAAAAACACGATTTATTTTGGATAATTCCGCATATTGCTTTTGCTCAATCTGATTTAACTTCTGATTCAAAACTCCTGCAATAATCAGTATCACAACAGAAATTAACAAAATAACCGGTGCCTGGGTCACAACAATCACTACCACTCCGGCTACAGTCAGAATTGCGGCCAACATATTAAACAGTGGTTCCACGATACCATTCAAACCACCGGAATACCAGGTCATACCATTCTTGGCAAGTTCCATCTGGTCCAGCGCCTTCTTATCCTCGGTCAATTGGAAATCAAGCTCCATAATGCGGGTACTCATGACCTGTTTGTAATAATTTTCAAATTTCACCGCATAACGCTCAATAATATTTCCCAGCAAACCATTTAGCAGATTCAAAACAAATTCCGTTCCGATAATCATGACTACATAAGTCCATAGCTTGCTCGCATCTCTTCCGCCCAAAAGCTCGTCCACAATACGAGGCATTAACAGAATCGGAATAAAGGGCATAATGGTCGTAACAATCAAGCGTATAAACCGTATCACAAAGTACCCCTTATACCTTTTCCATGCTGAGGGCAGAAAATATTTATATACTTTTAAAATCACATTCTCTTTTTCCTTCATCTTCACTCTCCGCAAAACGTCCTGCATACAACCTGCAACACATTATTGTTCCTCATAGTACTGTGCCTGCACATTAAAAAGCTCTGCGTAGGCTCCATTCTTTGAAAGCAATTCTTCATGTGTACCGTACTCTACCATTTGACCGCCGGCAAACATGGCAATCACATCGCAAAATCTTGTAGAAGACAATCTGTGTGAAATATAAACAGCTGACTTCTCCTGTATCATACTATCAAAATTCTGATACAACTCATATTCTGCCAAGGCATCCAACGCCGCCGTAGGTTCATCCAATACAATTACCGGCGCATCCTTGTATAAGGCTCTTGCCAATGCCAGCTTCTGCTTCTCTCCACCTGATAAATCCACACCTTCGTCACTCACAACCTTCAAAAGTTCTGTATCAATACCCTTTTCGAGCTTGTCGATCTTGTCCTTCAGACCTGCCATTTCCGCACATTCCCGCGCCTTTTCTTTATCTGTGACAATAGGATTTTCCATGGATATATTTTCTGCCATGGGGAATGCAAAAATCTCCACATTCTGGAACACCGGAGCAAATACTTTATAATAATCCGCTCTTTTGAAGTGCTTAATATTCACACCGTTTAATAGTATTTCCCCCTCCGTCACATCATACAGCCGTAATAAAAGCTTAATAAAGGTGGTTTTTCCAGCTCCGTTTAAACCGACGATAGCCAGACGCTGACCGGCAGGAAAGCTTAAATTCAAATCCTTCAAAGCATAATTCTCTGAGCCCTCATAACGGAAGGAGACGTTCTTAAAGGTAAAGCTTGGCACTCCCTGCTTTAACACTTCTTCAATATCCAAAAATTCGCCCTCTTCCTCCGTGGGGAAATCCATAAATGTTCTGAAATCATCTGTCTGCATGGAATTACGCTGAATATCTCCCACTGCCGCATAAAAATCCGAAAGAGCCGCAGAAAAGGCACCACATAACCCGATAAACAAGGTGAAATTACCGATGGACAAATCCTGATGCAGAACTTCCACAATCAATATGTAATACATTACAGCACCGGACAATAAACTCGTGCAGGAATAAATAATGGAATGTCTCAGCCAGAAATTTCTGCTCTTAGCATATTTCTTTTCATAATCCTTTAATGCATCGTCCTGCTTGTCAAGAAGCCAGTTTTTCATGGAAAACAATCTGATATCCTTGGCATAATCAAAGCCCTGGGTACATCTTTCCATGTAATCCATCTTTCTCCAGGTTCCGGCCATCTTGTCCCAAAAAGCCGCTTTGTCCTGCTTTACGGAAAGCAAATAAGAGCCGTAATTCGTAAGCATGGCAGCCGTTAATGCCAGAATTAATCGCCAATCCAGTCCGATAATGGCAGTTGCGCTGACAATCATGGTAACAATATGGGCACCCATTCGGGCCATACAGTGCATCATACCTTCTACACCATTATTATTTCCGCCGGTAGCTCGATTCGCTAATTGGAACATTTTTAGCATATGTGGTTGTTCCAGAGTCTGGTAATTCATGGCCAAGACCTTATCGATACGCTCCGTCATCATGTCCATACGCACCTTTATATAACACCACTGGTAATTATTGATTAGTGTGTTGGCGCCCACACATACCACTTCTATTACCAGTGTAACAGCTAACACCTGTAAAAGAGGTGTAATATCTTTTTCGGGACTGTCTGCCTGTATCTGTACAATATCAATTACGTATTTTGCAACGTAGCTCCACAAATACCGCATGACCGATTGGGTAATGGAGCCAAGTATTATTAACCATACACAAAGCTTCTTATATTGCCACATCTTACGGAAAATGTAGCCTATATTTTTAAACAAGCCATACTTGGTATGCGGTGTTTTCAATTTACCGTCTTCATCACGTTCTCCGAGCAGAACCGTTTCTCCACGGCGGGATTTTTTATGTACTTTTTTCTCTTTTACGTTTCTGTCCTCTTTCACCTTTTGTATCTCCTGCTCTCTTTTTCTTCCTTGTTCTAACCGTCAACTTTTTTATTATACTATATAAGTCTCAAAAAAACTTATTTTGTATGATAATTACTGCATAATTGTAGCCCAATATGTTCTAAATGTCAATAGAACATATTGGGCTAACTTATATTTAACTTATATACGACATATTTACCCAGAAAGGAATTTATTATGTTTTCTCGAATTCGAAATTTAAGGGAGGATTCCGATCTTACCCAGACTGAAATAAGTAAGAAACTGAATATCTCACAACGCACCTATTCACATTACGAGAATGGTACAAGAGAAATTCCCACTAGCATTTTAATCGAAATCGCCAATATTCATAACGTAAGTATTGATTATCTTTTAGAACGAACCGATAATCCGCGATTACTACATTAAAAATGCCGTTGCAAAGATATTCTTTCTTTGCAACGGCTCTATTTTACATCAATCTGCACTTCTTAGCCAAACGCACCAATACATGCCCCTTTGGCATAGCCCGTAATTCATCCTCACTTACCCCTCTAAACAAAATCAAAAGTACAAAATACACTACCACCGCAATCATAATGGCCGGGAGCAAAGAAATCACATTTGATTTTGTCAAGGCATATACACCCTGATAGGTCAACCATGCTCCTACGCCCATGCATACCGCTGCAAGGGTCGGAATAATAAAAGTACCTGCGATCTCCTGCCTGTATCCCAATGCCCTACGCACGGAAATCTGATTTAATATACACATAGCACCGGAATATACTGTGCTTGCAAGAGCCAGACCGTATACATTCCAGTTCGTCCAAAGCAACACCGGTACCAAAACAGCCGTCTGAATGATAAGTGCCAATACCGCATTAATAATGGGGGCATTTACCTTGCCAATTCCCTGTAAAATAGAACTGCTCAAGGTGGACAATGCATAAAACACTACCGAAACCGCAAGTGCCATCAAGGTATAACCTGCCACATCAAGACCTGCTTCCGTAGGGAATAAAAGCTGTATTACCTGACGTGCAAGTACCCCCAAGCCCACAGCAGAGGGAATGGAAATAATCATAATGGTCTTTACAGCCTGATGAATCTTTTCCTTGGATGACCTGATATCCTTCTTTGCTACCAATTGTGCCACGGTAGGAATAATTGCAGCTGCCATGGCAGAAGCAAAAGCAATCGGGATATTGGATACCTTCATAGCTTCACTAAAAATACCATAATCATTGTAAACAAGCGTCTCTTCCGCCTTCTTCACGGAAATCATGATACTGGTATATAGCTTATTGTTCAAGGAGGCACTGAGATTGTATGCTGCGGTACTCAAAATAAAAGGAAGTACCACGCCTGCAATCACTCTGCTGATATCCCGGTACGAATCTACATTTCCTGTTTTATCCCTGCGAATACGTCTATGTATTAAATCCCTGTTCAGGAAGTATATTCCGGTCATAAATAATAATGCTGCCAAAACACCGGCACCGGTACCCACTGCACTACCCATGGCACCATACATGGCTGCATTGGCAGTCTCTCCGTTCGCGGCTGCTTTCTTAGCAATCTGTACGAATCCGTATGCGGCACCGATACTGACCACGGCATTCACAATCTGTTCCAGAATCTGGGATACAGAGGTCTGCACCATGCTTTTATGTGCCTGAAAATACCCACGAAGCACACCCAAAATACCATATACAAAAATAGTCGGTGCAAATACACGCAAAACAGGCACAGCTGATTTTTCTACAAACAGCCCTGCCCCAAAATACAAAAACAGACTGGCAAGCAATCCTACTCCCAGTACATAATACAACGCACAAAGAAAGACTCTGTGTGCATTCCGATATTCTTTTACAGACAGCTTCTGTGCAATGACCTTGGAAATAGCGGAAGGAATACTATACGATGAAATCAGCAAAATTATCGTATAATAAGTATAGGCTGAGGAATAATATCCAAAGCCCACGGTTCCGATAATGGTCTGCACAGGACTGACATACAGAAGTCCTATGATTCTGCTAATAAATCCTGCGGCGGCCAAAATGCCCGCCTGCAGGATAAAATTACTCTGTTTCTTTTGGTTGCTCATAATTAAAGTGTTCCCTTATCCGATAAGCCAGTCATACATCTCCTGATATTTATTTGCAGATGCATCCCAAGAGAAATCAGCCGCCATAGCACGGTCAATAATCTTGTTCCACTCACGCTTCTTTTCATAGTAAACACGCTCTGCATAACGGATGGTATTCAGCATCTCATGTGCATTATAGTTTGTAAAGCTGAAACCTGTACCTGTACTCTCATATTCATTATATGGTTCTACAGTATCTTTCAGACCACCTGTTTCACGTACAATGGGCACTGTACCATATCGCAGGGACATTAACTGACTCAGTCCGCAGGGTTCAAACAGAGAAGGCATTAAGAATGCATCACAACCTGCATAAATTCTATGGGACAATTCCTCTGAGTAGAAAATATTTGCAGAAACTCTGTCTGCATACTTCCAGTCATAATGACGGAACATATTCTCATAACGTTCTTCACCGGTACCAAGTACTACCAGCTGAATATCGTCCTGACAAAGCTCTTCCATCACATAATCAATCAAATCGAAGCCCTTCTGATCTGTCAGACGGGAAACAATACCTATTAACATCTTCTTGTCATCTTCTTTCAGACCAAGCTGCTTCTGAAGCGCTCTCTTATTCTTAATCTTTTCCTTGCGGAAATTACCTGCATTATAGTTATTCACAATGTACTTATCGGTTTCAGGATTAAACTCATCATAATCAATACCATTCACAATACCGCGAAGCTGGCTCATCTTCTCATACATAAGACCATGTAATCCTTCACCGTACTGCTCGGTTTTAATTTCCTCTGCATAGGTATCACTTACGGTGGTCACTGCATCTGCAAATACGATACCACCCTTCAATAAGTTTGCGTCCTCGTAATATTCCAGTCTGCCTGCAGTAAAGTAATCAGCCGGCAAACCTGTAATATTCTTCACATCTTCCACGCCCCATCTACCTTGGAATTTCAGGTTATGAATGGTCATAACAGTCTTGATTCCGCGGAAGAACTCATTGCTCCAAAAGCGTTCCTTTAAGTATACAGGTACCAGACCGGTCTGCCAGTCATGACAGTGAATCAAATCAGGTCTGAAACCAAGCAAAGGAAGTGCAGACAATAGCGCCTTAGAGAAAAATGCGAACTTCTCGATTTCAAACAACGCATTATCTCCATAAGGTTTAAAATCTGTAAAATAACCTTCGTTATCAATAAAATAATACTGAATACCATCTACTTCAGCACCTAAAATACCTACATAAACATCTCTCCAGTTGTAATCCATGTAAAAGTGAGTGATATACTGCATTTTGTCCTTCACTTCCTGCTTCATACTGGAGTACTTAGGCATGATAACTCTCACATCAAAATATCTCTTATCAATACATTTCGGTAAAGAACCTACAACATCCGCCAAACCACCGGTTTTAATAAAGGGAACACCCTCGGAAGCCGCAAAAAGTATCTTTTTCATCTGAAAAACCTCCATACATTTGTTAGACTATAGATAAGTAAATTATACAACAATCTTGTCTGTATGGAAAGTGCTTTTGCAACTAATTTTATTTGCTTATTTTTCTCTGTATCTTAATCTGATTTTGTCTGCAATCAGTGCAATAAATTCCGAATTGGTGGGTTTCCCCTTTCCGGTATTAATGGTATAACCAAACAGTGTATCCAAGGTCTCCATCTTTCCTCTGGACCAAGCCACTTCTATTGCATGTCTGATAGCTCTTTCTACGCGGCTGGGCGTAGTCTGAAAACGCTTGGCAATAGTAGGATATAACAATTTTGTAATGGAGCTTATCATGGTTGGGTCATTTACCGACATCATAATAGCCTCCCGTAGGTACTGATAGCCTTTAATATGTGCAGGAACACCAATGTCATGAATCATATTGGTCACGTCCTGTTCCAAATCATGTACAATGGGTTTTTCTTCTACTATTTGTGTGGTACTTTTTTTCTTTTCTGCGGAGGGTACTGTAATCATAATCTGAAATTCCTTGTCCTGATTCATCAAATCATTTAAAATCCGGTATACTTCTCGATTATCCTTTGTAGAAACAAGACTTAACTGTTCCATTTCATTTCCTCCATATTCTTGACATAATTCTTCTGCGTTCTCACCAATTATAAATGCTTTTTCTTGCAGACTCAACAACTTCCCACCGCAAGGTTTTCTCTTTTGCTACAAAGGCAGTTTCATTCCATCGCTTTTCTTTTTTCTTCAACAATTTCCCTTAAAATATGATTGCCAGTTTTAAGTAAAATACGCTATACTATATTCATGTGTGGCAGTATTCAAGTAATACACACAAAATATGCTGGCTTATTTGGAGGCTTATTATGATTAAATCTGAAATCTCTGAAATCAAAAAACTCTTTACACAGAACAACTGCTCCATTACTCGTATTTGCGGCTGTTATGTGGACGGAGAAAAAAACAAAAAAACCGAATTGAAGGAAGCATTTCTTGCTCTTCCGGAGGAAGAAATGTTCAAATACTTTGAAATTTTACGTAAAACCCTATCCGGTACTCTGGGCAAAAATCTTTTGACACTTGACTTCCCTCTAAAATCCGAAGAAGAAGGTGGTACTCAGGAATTTTTACTGCGTCTGCGTGACAGCAAACTAAAGGACGATGCCTTACTGGAAGAATTCTATGACAAAATAATCGAGGCTTACGAATATGTAGGCAACTACCTGATTTTAATCATTCACGATGTATATGACGTACCCGGCAAAACCTCTGATGGTTTTGAAATGGAGGATGCTTCCGACGAAGTGTATGAATACATCATGGTAAGCATTTGCCCCGTTAATCTTTCTAAACCCGGCTTAAGCTACAATGCTGTAGAAAACACCTTCCAAAACCGTGTACGCGACTGGGTGGTGGCCGCTCCCGAGCATGGTTTCCTCTTCCCCGCATTTAATGACCGCGGTGCTGATTTACATAGTACATTATATTATTCCAAGAATGCCGACGATTTGAAAGAAGAATTTGTCAACTTAGTTTTGGATTGTCCTCTCCCCCTTCCTGCCGGCGGACAAAAAGTATCTTTCCAGACTTTAATCGAAGAAACCTTGCAAGAAACCTGTAGCATTGAAGCAGTTATCAATATCCACGAGAAATTAAACGAAATGATAGAAGAACATAAAGAAGACCCAGTCCCCTTAACTCTGGATAAAGAAGAAGTAAAAACTGTCTTTGCAAGCAGTGGTGTTTCCAATGAAAAAATGGAGCTCTTCGATCGTTGTTATGATGCCACTGCCGGCGAAAAGACCGAGCTTGTGGTAAATAACGTGGTAAATACGCGTACCTTTGAAGTAAAGATGCCCGATGTAGTAATCAAAGTCAATCCGGAACGTATGGACCTGGTAGAAACCAAAACCATCAACGGCAAAGAATGTCTGGTTATCTCCCTGGGTAATGATGTGGAAGTAAACGGTATCACCGTACGCCGCTCTTTCCATGATGAAGAACGTGACGAAGCATAAATAAATAGCCCGGTTCTTTCGAACCGGGCTTGTTTATTTCTTTTCTTATGCCTGAGCAACATCCTTCATAGAGAAGCTGATTCTGCCCTGCTTGTCCTTGCCTAAGCATACAACAGTTACTTTATCGCCTAAGGTAAGTACATCTTCTACATGGTTGATTCTTTCCTTTGCACTCTTGGAAATGTGAACCAAACCTTCCTTGCCGGGTGCAAACT
>JAZSII010000206.1:0-2241 GCA_045533725.1 Acetatifactor sp.
TGGCCTCCGACTTATTTTGCTATAATAGGACTGGAAAATCAGGAAATGGTAGATTACAGTATCCCCCTTCGCTGTATGGTGTATGACGTGGGAGAATACGAAAAGCAGGCCGGCAGGATACGGAAGAAGCTACGAAAACAAAAGGGACTGCGTGCCGATGAATATTTATATGGATTTGGTAAGAACAGCCGGCTATATCCGGTGGTGACCTTCGTGCTGTATGGAGGCAAAGAAGCCTGGGACGGCCCGGAAAGTCTGCATGACATGCTGGACTGGACGGATGTACCTGAGAAGCTGAAACAGTTTGTGTCGGATTATCCCATACACATCGTTAAGATTAGGGAGTTTGCAAATACGGACGTATTTCAGACAGATGTGAAGCAGGTGTTTGACTTTATCAGGTGTTCGGGAGACAGGAGGGCACTTGCGGATTTGGTAACAAATGATAAATGTTTTCAGAGTATGGAGGAGGATGCCTATGAGGTGGTTACTCAGTACGTGAAAGCAGAAGAATTGATACAGGTGAAGGACGAATACAGAAAGGATGGTAAAGTAGATATGTGTCAGGCGTTGAAGGAATTAATTGAAGAAGGAAGAGAATCTGGGTTGGCGGATGGACGTGAGCAAGGTCATGCCACTGCGATAAAAAATGTTGTTATAAGGATGGTTAAAAAGGGCAAGTCAGATGAGGAAATCATGGAACTGACAGAATGTAATGCTGAACTAATATGGGAAATCAGAAAAAGTCTGAAGAAATAGAATGCTTTCGGAAGCAAAAGACAGATGGTGAAAACCACTGTCTTTTTTGTGGTTTGATTTACAAAAATATTTACATTTGACGTGGGAAAAAGTATAATTTAATTGGAGAAATGGACATTAATGAAATATTCCAATAGATAATTCTGAATCGGGAGGACCAACTTATGAGCAAGCAGAAATTTGCATTACCAAGACGGATATTCAGCACCATGCTTTGTATGGTACTGATGCTGACCGGCATGCCCATAACGGCATCAGCAGAGAATACGGCATGGGAGTTCCCTTTTGTGGAAATCCAGGGAACGACTGCGGAACTGCCTGATAATGATGAATTGTTTGCGGGATATGCAGAGCAGAATATTTTCGGTATGGGCGGAGATATAGCAACTTTTGCCCGCTTAAGCGGAGATAGGCTTTCGGGTGCAGATAAAAACGTATATACAGCGCTGAAAACGGAGATTGCAAAGGTGGCGGAGAATGGCGGAAGCAGCCAATTTGTGTTGGATGTGGCGGGTAAGGGAGTTGCCTTTACTGTTACTTCTATTAGTGGAAGTGAATTGACAGGTACTTATAATATTGATGTCTCAAAGATTATGGATGCACTGCTGACGGACTGCCCGTATGAATTATATTGGTTTGATAAGACTGCAAGTATGTCTTATGGAACAAATGATAGTTTTTCGGGTTCACTGACAGCGGGGTCAGTGGTTGAAATGAAAACGTTGACCTTTAACTTCCCCGTAGCTACAGCTTATCAGGGTTCGGATGCGTACACTGTTTCTTCTACTGGTGTAACCGCTGCGCAGACTGCAAAAGCCAATGCGGACAGCGTCATTACAGAAGCATTAAAGAAAGCAAATGTTTACGACCAGCTTCTCTATTGTTTGGATTATATCAAAAATAATGTAGCTTATGGAGATCCGAATTCCACCGATAAAAACACATGGCAGATGATTTGGGTGTTTGATGAAAATTCTTCTACAAACGTGGTTTGTGAAGGTTATGCCAAGGCATTTAAGTATTTGTGCGATGGTATCGGTGTGGAATGTTACACCGTTAGCGGTACTATGTCCGGTGGAACCGGTGCGGGTCCGCATATGTGGAATATTGTAGTGCTGGATGGTGAGAACTATCTGGTGGACCCTACCAACTGTGATGATGGCACAGTTGGTTCTCCGTATAAATTATTCCTGAAAGCCCCTACCAGTGGCAGCGGAACCTCGTCAGCCCCTTATGTGTTTTCTAATGCAAATAACGTGAAATTTTATTATGATGCGGAGACCGCCAATTTATTTGACGGCACTGGGATATTGACATTAGCTACGGAAAGCTATGCTGTTGCGGTAGTTTATGCTGTGGCTATAGCAGATGGTATTACTAACGGTACCGTTGAGGTTGAACCTACTTCTGCACAAGCGGGTGACATCGTCACCCTGACAGTGAATCCTGCTGACGGCTATGTACTGGATGCCTTGACTGTTA
>JAZSII010000029.1:0-5195 GCA_045533725.1 Acetatifactor sp.
AAGGAACTCAACCTGATTGTAAAAGCAGACGTTCAGGGTAGTGTGGAAGCTGTGAAGCAGTCTCTTATGAAGCTTTCTAACGAAGAGGTAGTGGTTAAGTGTATCCATGGCGGTGTTGGTGCTATTAATGAGTCTGATGTTACTTTGGCAAGTGCATCCAATGCAATCATCATCGGTTTCAATGTTCGTACCGATGCTACTGCAAAGGCTACTGCAGAGAGTGAAGGCGTAGATATCAGACTTTATAGAGTAATCTATCAGGCTATTGAAGATGTGCAGGCTGCTATGAAGGGTATGTTGGATCCTATTTACGAGGAGAAGGTTATCGGTCATGCAGAAGTACGCCAGATCTTTAAGGCATCTGCAGTTGGTAATATTGCAGGTTCTTATGTCATGGATGGTATCTTCCAGAGAGGATGTAAGGTTCGTATCAGTCGTGAAGGCAAGCAGATTTACGAAGGTGAGTTAGCATCTTTGAAGCGATTTAAGGATGATGTTAAGGAAGTTAAGACCGGTTTTGAATGTGGTCTTGTTTTTGACGGATTCGACCAGATGCAGGAATTAGATATTGTTGAAGCTTACATCATGGTGGAAGTTCCCAGATAGTAGGTGTTTTAGACATTCTAAGGTACAAAATGTTCCAACGTAAGGCCCTTGAAAAACGTCAGCACTTGGTGAGGTTTTTTCGAACCTAGTGCCTGCTACGTTTTTCACGGAGTGAGAACGTGCCTAAGTGGAATGTTTTGTACAGAAAGAATGTCGGTATAAGAGATATATATGAGAAAGAATAGTATAAAAAATACCCGTATCAATGGTGAAGTACAGAGGGTATTGGCGGAGATAATCCGCGGTGAAATCAAGGATCCCCGTATCAGCCCGCTGACCAGTGTAGTAGCAGTGGAAGTGGCACCGGATTTGTAGAGCTGCAAAGCATGGATTAGTGTGCTTGGAGATGAAGAAGCACGCAAGGCTACTTATCAGGGCTTGAAGAGTGCGGAAGGATTTATTAAGTCAAAGCTGGCAAAAGAAATCAATTTACGCAATACTCCCGCTATTACCTTTATTATGGATCAGTCCATTGAGTATGGTGTAAGTATGTCAAAGAAGATTGACGATGTTATGGCTTCTGAGCATAGCGAAGAAGAGGAAGAATAAGGTTTATTTGCAGAGGCCTCGCAAGCGCGGGGCTCTCTGTGTGTATTTGAAAGGTGCGTGAATGCATGAAGATTTTAGAAGAATGTAAAGGTGCGAGTAAGATTGGTATCAGCGGACATGTAAGACCTGACGGAGATTGTGTAGGTTCCTGTCTGGCATTGTATCAGTATTTAAAAAAATGCTTACCAAGTGAAGTAAGCATTACCGTTTATTTGGAAGAACCACCCCGTATTTTTGAAGAATTAAAGGGGTTTGAGTATATAGTATCTGATTTTTTAAAAGAGGAAGAATTTGATGTTTTCTTTATGCTGGATTGTAATCTGGAAAGACTTGGGGATACTGCCAAGTATTTTGAAGCAGCAAAGAAAACTATTAATATAGATCATCATATCAGCAATACCGGTTGTGGTGATGTAAATTTCGTGGAGCCTACCATTGGTTCCACCAGTGAAATTATTTATGACTTGATTTTGGCGGAAGGTAATGAAGATATTCTCGATGTGGAGCTTGCAAAGGCCATCTATGTAGGAATTATTCACGATACAGGCGTGTTCCAGTATTCCAATACAACGCCGAAAACCATGCAAATCGGTGCAAAGCTGATTTCCTTTGGTTTTGATTTTGACAGAATGGTATTGGAGACTTTTTATCAGAGAAGTTATCACCAGACACAGATTCTGGGACGTGCGTTGATGGAAAGTATTCGTTTTTTGGACGGACAATGTATTGTCAGCTGTGTTGATCAAAAGATGATGGATTTCTATAGTGTAACAACTCATGATTTTGATGGAATTGTTAATCATCTGCGTAATATTAAAGGTGTTCACTGTGCGATTTTTATGTACGAGTGCGGTACTTTGGAGTACAAAATCAGTATGCGTTCCGATGAAAAGGTGAATGTTGCCCAGGTCGCAAGTTACTTTGGCGGCGGCGGTCATGTACGCGCGGCAGGCTGTACCATGCAGGGAACTTTCCATGATTGTGTGAATAATCTGTCCCTGCATATTGAGAAGCAATTGAAGGAGAATGCGGATGTATAACGGCATTATCAATATTTTTAAAGAAAAAGGCTTTACCTCCCATGATGTGGTGGCAAAGATGCGCGGTATCTGCAGACAGAAAAAAATCGGGCATACCGGCACCTTGGATCCTGATGCGGAAGGTGTACTTCCTGTTTGTCTGGGAAGCGGTACCAAGCTTTGTGATATGTTAACGGACAAGGATAAAGAGTATGTGGCGGAGTTGCTTCTTGGCATCAAAACGGATACTCAGGATATTACCGGGCAGGTACTCAGTGAAAAAGAACCGGTGCAGGATGAAGAACTTATCAGAGCTTGCGTGGAGAGCTTTCAAGGCGAGTATATGCAGGTGCCGCCTATGTATTCTGCACTGAAGGTAAACGGCAAGAAACTTTATGAACTGGCCAGAGCCGGAAAAGAAGTAGAAAGAACAGCCAGACAGGTATTTATTCATGAAATAGAGATTTTGGAGATTAAACTTCCGGTCGTTAAAATGAGGGTAGCCTGCTCTAAAGGAACTTACATACGAACATTATGTGAAGACATTGGTGAGAAATTAGGCTGTGGCGGGACTATGAAGAGTCTTTTACGTACCAAAGTAGGGAGTTTCAGTCTGAATAAAGCAATTACTTTGCAACAGTTGGAGGAAATCCGGGACGCAGGAAAGATAGAAGAATATCTTTTCCCGGTGGAGAGTGCATTTGCCGAATGTCCGGCCTTGCATGTGTTGCCGGAATATAAAAAACTGATTGATAACGGAAACGCTTTTTATGCAAATCAAACAATGGAAAATAAACGTTATGATGCAGGCATTTGGGTGCGTGTGTACGGTAAGGACAAGTTTTACGGAGTTTATGCTTATGAGCCTGAGAAACGCCGTTATAAGCCCATAAAGATGTTTTTGACAGAAGAGGGGTAACATGGAAATAATTGCGGGAACGCTGGATTTTGAATTAAATAAAGCTACGGCAGTTGCAATCGGTAAGTTTGACGGGTTGCATCTGGGCCATCGGGAATTGATTGAACAGGTACTACAGAAGCAATCGGAAGGTTTGACTCCCTGTGTGCTCACATTTGATCCTTCGCCGGCAATATTTTTTGGCTTTTCAGACGGTAAAGAATTGAATACGGCACAGGAAAAACGGGACATATTGGAACAGATGGGAGTAGAAGTATTAATGGAGTTTCCCATGACGGCAGAAACTGCAACTATGCCACCCGAAGTTTTTGTGGAAGAAATTCTGGTAAATAAACTTCATACCAAGTGGATTGTTGCGGGAACGGATGTCTCCTTCGGAGATAAAGGTGCCGGAGATGCAGTGCTGCTGGAAAGATTATCCGAAAAGTTTGGGTATCAATTGACAACTATTGATAAGGTAATGTATGAAGGGGAAGAAATCAGTTCTACCAGAATACGGAAGCACTTGATGCAAGGTGACATGCAATATGTGGAGAAATTACTTGGAACACCTTATACCATAGAGGGCGAGGTAGTGCACGGTAAAGCCTTGGGAAGAAAAATGGGAATGCCAACAGTTAATATTTTGCCGTCTTTAAATAAATTGATGCCTCCCTGCGGAGTGTATTTTTCGAAGGTATTTGCGGAAGGAAAGGTATATGCCGGAATCAGTAACATCGGGTATAAGCCTACGGTAAATAAGGAGCCTGTATTGGGCGTGGAAACATATATATATGACTTTTCAGGAGACTTATATGATAAAACAATAAAGATATCGTTACTTGCCTTTAAACGCCCTGAAATGCAGTTTTCAACAATTGAAGAATTGAAACAACAAATGGAAGAAGATATTCAAGCAGGAAAAATGTACCATTTGTTGAAAAACGGTTGACATAAATACACCACGTTGCTATAATGGGAGCGTGGTGTAATATTTTTGTAACAAGTTTGTAATGGGGTGTAATATGTTTGAGAAAAATAAATTACATAAAACATTGGGTGTTTTAGGGTTAAGTATGGTTGCATGTCTGGCACTTTCTCCTATGAAGGCAGAGGCGGCAAGTGACGATGAGTTGGGTAATGTATTGCAACAGGCCGGCATTGCATCTGTATTGGATATTGAGCTTACTCAGGAAGAATATGTAGAATTTGCAAAAGAAGCACAGGGAGCATCCTGGGGCTATACCAATCTGGGTATTGCAAATGTGGAATCAGGCAATTTGAACGTACGTGCCGAAGCTTCCAAAAGTGGTAAAGTAGTAGGAAAAATGCCGAATAATGCGGCGTGTGAAATATTAGAAATTGATAAGGAAACCGGCTGGGCACATATTAAATCCGGCGAAGTAGAAGGTTATGTAAGTACCGATTATTTGTTGACCGGTGCCGACGCCAAGCTTCGTGCCAATGAACTTATCCGAACGGTGGTTATAGCGGATACGGACGGTTTGCGTGTTCGTGATGAGGCGAATGTGGAAAGTGCTGTTCTGACCCAGATATTGAAAGGGGAAGAAATTGAATATTTGGAGACTTTAGACGGTTGGTTTAAGGTTTCTGTTGACGGAGAAGAGGGTTATGTTTCTGCAGAGTATGCTCATGTGGAAGAAAATCTTTCTACGGCAGTTACCCTGAGTGAACTGCTGTATGGTATGGGTGTTTCCGATGTGAGAGTAGAGCTTTGTGAATATGCGAAGCAATTTGTTGGAAATCCTTATGTTTGGGGTGGTACAAGCCTTACCAAGGGTGCTGACTGCTCCGGCTTTGTACTTGCTGTTTACAAGAACTTCGGTGTTACATTGCCTCATTATTCCGGTTCACAGGCAACCAGCGGTACATCAATCAGTTTCAGTGAGATTCAGCCCGGTGACTTGATTTTCTATGCAAACAGCTCCGGTACGATTAATCATGTAGCGATCTATATCGGAAACAATCAGGTTATCCATGCAAGTAGTCCGTCTACCGGTATTAAGATCAGTAAATATAACTACAGAACACCTGTTAAGTATGTCAGAATACTGATTGAGTAGTATCAAAATAGCAGAATATTCCTTTCAAACAATTGCAAG
>JAZSII010000038.1:0-12017 GCA_045533725.1 Acetatifactor sp.
TCCGGCAAAGGGAAAGCCCTTTGGAAAGACACAGTGAAGCCATATTTAGTGGCAAACAAAATTTCATACCACGCTTATTTTTCCAAGGCACCCGGAGATATCAGCAGACTGGCGGCAAAAGTGTCCGCACTCGGTACTCCGGATAACCCCGTGCAATTGGTTGTATTGGGAGGCGACGGAACCTTTAACGAAACCCTGCAAGGCATCCGGGATTTTTCTGCTGTTGTTTTAGGATATATTCCCACAGGCTCCAGCAATGATTTTGCCAGGGATTTAAAGATTCCCAAGGACCCTGCCAAGGCTGTAGAAATCGCCTTCCGCACGGGCACCATACATAAAATGGACATTGGCTGTACCGCCTTTGCCGATGAAACCAAGCGTTATTTTGCAGTCAGCTGCGGCATGGGCTTTGATGCAGCCGTATGTGAGGAAACCAATCGTTCCGCATTCAAGAAGGTTTTGAATCGCGTAGGTCTTGGGAAACTCGCCTATCTTGCTATTGCAGTGAAGCAGCTTTTGTTGGCAAAAACAGTTTCCTGTGAAATCAGCATAGACGGCGGCAAGTCTTTTACCATTCCCAAATACTTGCTTCTGGCAAGCATGATTCACCGCTATGAAGGAGGTGGCTTTAAATTCTGTCCGGATGCCGTGGATGATGATGGCATCATGGACATTTGTTCCGCTGCCAACACCCTTCCCAAATGGGTGATTTTGATGGTACTGCCTTCTGCTTTTATCGGAAAGCATTTCCTGTTTCCCGGCATCACTCCATATAAAGCCAAAACACTTGAGCTTCGCTTTTCCGCACCTGTTTGGGTACACACGGACGGCGAAGTGCTACGGAAGGATGACTACGTAAACATTACTTGCTTACATAAGGTTTTGAATATACGGTACTAACTCATACAAAAAGCGGTATTTTGAAGCCACATCAGCCTCAAAATACCGCTATATTTATGCCTAATTAAACTTAAACAACTTCTGGGCAATACTATAACCGCCCACAGAAATCTTTCTGCCCACTTTACCCGGCAGATTCATACCGATTCCGAAGAATCCTCTGCGCATCCATTTGTATAACTGCGGGTTCTTCTTTTCCATATACTTCCACAGCTTTGTCTTCTTCTTTAAATTCTCCTCCGTACCCGACTTAATCAACAAGATCGAAGATACCGTAGTGACAATCTCCAAATGGTTTTTCATATACTGGTCCAGACGCTTCACAGCCTTTATCTTATCCTGATTTGCAGTATAGTAATCTATCATCAGCTTATTTACTTTCAACTGCTGGTCAATTCTGGAAATCATAATGGATTCATTTACCGACTGATCCTCACGTCCGATGTAATACCTGTAAAAATCCACATCCAGATAATAAATGTTCTGCACAAAAGGAAGGGGATTAAAAATAAATACATTGTCCACGTAGAATGTCTTTTCCGGCAAGTTCAAATTACAATCCTTTAACATCTGAGTACGATAAATCACTGAGTGCATGAGGATATAATGTGCCTTCTTAAAGCGCTTACAATCATTCCAGGTAAACATTTGATTCTCCGGCAATATATTCCTAAAATGCATTACCTTATTATTCTTTTCGCCTACTTTCTCATATACATAATTACAGATTAACATATCCAATGTGGTCGGTGCATCCAACATATTATGCAATGTTTCCAGTACTTTCCTGTAAGCCGCTTCATCCACCCAGTCATCACTGTCCACAACCTTAAAATAGTGTCCTGTAGCCGCAGCCAGACCTGCATTTACTGCTGATCCATGTCCGCCGTTTTCCTTATGTACCGCTTTCACAATGGTAGGATATTTTGCTGCATACTCATCCGCAATTTCAGCCGTACGATCTTTGGTGGAACCATCGTTTACTACAATAATCTCCACATCCTCACCGCCAACCAAAAGCGATTCAATACACTTGCCCATATACGCTTCCGAATTATAACACGGAATTGCAATTGATAAGATTTTCATTTTTTCTCTCCTCAGTCAAAGTTATCTTTTCCCAGCTTAATATTCAAATATGGAACATATGCCGCAAATGCCGAAGGAATAGGATACTCCTTCTGTGTTTGCATAGGCTCTACAAATATCCAATCCTCAGTGTCACTCGCTTCCGGCTTGGGTGCCAGTTCATCCACCCTGACCGCAAAGCCCTTCATATGCCACTCCTTATGTGTAAACACATGCTTACTGTCTTGTAATTCTTTAATATGCAAGGGTTGTAAACCCTTTTCCGCGAGATACTCTAAAACCTGCTCCTTAGTGCAAAATCCTTCCAAAACCGGGAATTCATACATACCTGCCAGCAGACCTTTATTCCCACGTTTCCGTAGTGCCGCTTTATCTGCATCCTGTACAATCAGTACCGTTTTCTCTTCGATACTTCTGGCCTTTTTCGCTTCTTTCTTGGGATACTCCGTTACACAATTGTAATGATATGCCTTACAGCCTTCCTTTAACGGACATGCCTCGCAATGGGGCATTCCGTTGGGCAGACATATCATAGCGCCCAATTCCATCATGGCCTGGTTAAAATCTCCCGGACGATTTGCGGGAATAATTTCTGCCAAGGTCTGCTCCATCTGTTGTTTTACTTTGGTATCACTTATCAGTCCCGGATTCATTTCATATCGCGAAATTACACGTAACACATTTCCGTCTACTGCCGGTACCGGCTGCCCAAAAGCAATGGACGCAATGGCACCTGCCGTATAACTTCCGATTCCTTTTAAATCCAGAAGCCTTTCAAAAGTATCCGGCATAACACCGTCATACTCTTCCATAACCTGACATGCCGCCTTTTGCATATTACGCACCCGATTATAATAGCCTAAGCCCTCCCACAATTTCAAGAGCAATTGTTCGGGTGCCTCAGCCAGACTTTTCACATCCGGCAAATTCTCCAAAAAACGTTTATAATAGGGTTTCACTGCCTCCACACGGGTTTGCTGCAGCATAATCTCCGATACCCAAACATGATAAGGCGTCGGCTCCTCACGCCAGGGCAGACTGCGCTTACATTTATCATACCACGTTAACAGCGGTTTGGAAATAAAAGAAAGGTCCCCTTTCCTTAAGGATTTCTTAAGATTTTCTAAGGATAAATAAATTTCAACCGGTTCTGCCAATTCTATGGATTCCTTTGTCACATAACAATCGTAGGCAAACACCTCAACTCCGGCTTCCGCCGCACGGCACAAAGCCTCTTCGAATGCAGGATGGGTATTGCTGTTCGGTGTGAAATATTTCACATCCTTCATCTGTATCAAAAATAAAACACATGCCCGATACCCGGCTCTACGGGCTTCTATCAATTCCTCCACATGCTTCACTGCACGTTCAGACGGTGCATCCGGGAAACGAACCACTCCATCCTCCTCCAAGGTCACTCCCTTTACTTCCAAAAAAATCTTTTCCGAAGCAGTCTCTATATAGAAATCAAAACGAGAATTTCCAAATTTTGTCTCCGGACGCACAAAAACAAGATCATGAAACAGCTGCTTTTTGTCAAGCCACTCTTCCACCACCTTGTTTGGTATTTGTGAATCCATATTAATCAAGCGTTCCCCCTTTTCTACGGCAATCAAGTCATATGCTGTCTTGCGCTTTGGGTTCTCACTTCTTTGCAAATATACCACCGCTCCGGGCTGTAACAATTCTTTACAACGACCGGTATTCTTCACATGCACCGTTTCCTTTTTGCCATCTACTTCCACATAAGCAATGAAACGGTTGGGACGTTCCAGAAATATTCCCTGCACGATATTCTCATATATCATAGTTCTATTCCTTCCGACACAATGTCGGTTCTTACTTTCTAGCGCACTCGCTCAATCTCGTATCTTTCTAAGGTACGCAGGCAATTTTTCAACTCACTGTATCTGGTTTCTAAATCCCCGTCTTCAACCTCTATATCACTGGCAATGGCCATAGTCGTAATCATACTGTCAGTAATCCGATGATGTAATGCTGACAGAATATCCAATTTCTGCGTATAGGTATCCGCATCCAAAAACTCCAAAAGCAGGGGATCCAATTCCGGTGCTTCTTCCTCCAATACAGGTTCCGGCTCCTTCAGCATCTGCTTCAAAGCCGGTTTTTCTTCCTGCACATATTGTTCTTTCTTTTGTTGCGCAGGCATGAGCAGCGTCTCTACCTTTTCAAATCGGTACTCCTGGGTTGCATTAGGATACTTCTGCTTATCCACCTTCTCCATGAACATGGATAGCGGTCGTGCATACACCTTAAACTCCCCGTACATTGCCTGATAAACCACCAATTTTTCTTCAGTTTCCGTATGTTCCGCAATGGTCAGTATCTGATATACATTTCCCTTAAAATGTCTATATATTTCTTGTGGTTTTGGAGTAGATATCATACCCATACCTCCGACTCGTAATAATAAATAATTATACCTTGTTTCCTAGCAATTGTCATTGAGAATTTATAGCAAAAGCTGAACTTCAAAACTGCAGCCGGCTACATGGAAGGACATTTCTTCTATTGCAGCAAACAGCTCTGCCAGCTGTACTTCCGTCAAAGCCGCCATTTTTTTGTGATGTAACTGTAACGAGTAATTTCTGTTTCCATCTGCATCTGCAACCATAGTTAAATTTACACCACTGTTTTCATAGCCCTGCTCTGTCAGAAAACAACGAACACTTTTTACATACTCATGTTCCAATACCCTGAAATATTCTTCATCAACCGTAACCTTGCCGTCTTCCTGACCAACCACTGTTGCATCAATGAAAAAGGCAATACACAACACCAATACCATGGTAAACAGGACAAACAAAACATCCTTCAGCATTTTCACTCTATAATTGATTCTCTTTGATTTTCTGCTCATATAATATCCTCCCGTATCCCAAGTCAAACAATATCAGCTTCCTAACCGACAATTGTTTCCTTGTCGATGACTTAAGAGTAACATTATATAAGTCCCAAAAAACGGTCTTAATCCGTTATATCTTTATCTTCCTCAAAAACACTTACAATCAAAATCTCAACGCTCATTACATCATTTAGCTTTCCGCTCTTTACCGCATGATCCGCTTCTACACACTTACGTACTGCGTGCTTTAAAGTGGCTGTTTTGAACTTGCCTGCCTGCGCCGTATACTTTCCTACCGCAAAGCCGGGGACACCCAGTGCAGCTGCCATATCCTTATTACTGTACCCCTTATTACGCATGGACTTGGTCTGCAAAAGCAAATTACATTGTCTGGCAATCAAGGCCAATATCCTCATTGGAGGCTCTTTTAAGGCCAGCAAATCGTAATATAACTGCAAAGCCCTTGCCTGCTTTTTATCTGCAATGGCATCCACCATATCAAATACATGATTGGATATACGTGTAGTACAAATAGTTTCAACATCCTCCGCTGTAATAATCTCTCTGTCCATGCAATAGCAGATTAGTTTTTCCAGCTCCCCGTGAATATTCTCCATATCAGTACCGGTTTTGCTTAGGAATAAATTTACCGTATTCTCCGTGATTTTTTTCCCTTCCCGGCTAAGCATTCCTGCAATCCACCTTTTTAAAGTATTCTCGTCCTGCTGCGAAAACTCTACGGCACAACCCTTTGCCTGTATGCTCTTAAATAGCTTGCTGCGTTTATCCACCTCTGCTTCTGCAAAAACCAGAACCGTGGTTTCATTCTGCTCTCCGAGATACTCAGCCAACTGTTCCCCGGAGGACTTCAAAAAACCGCTGTTTTCCAAAAAAATCACCTTTCGGTCTGCAAAAAAGGGCATAGTCTCAGCCAAATCAATAATCTCGCCTGCGGAAATACCCTTCCCCTCATAAAAATGACAATTCATGGTATCATCCGGCGCACACAACGCTTTTTTCAATTTATCCTTATATTGCTTCACTAAATATCGTTCTTCACCGTACAACAAATATACCGGTTGAAAGCTTCCGCTCTTAATATCATTATTGATTCGTTGCATCTGTCTTTGTTCTCTTCCTATTCACTGCAGTATCTGTCATATTGTTCAAATAATCTTTTCTGATATTCACAAATATTCTCAGGCATACCTTCTCTGGTCATTTTCTCCATCTCATATGCCAAATCACCCAATGCCATCGCTCCGACGGAATAAGCATTATTTTTGAAGCCGTGAATTGCAATACAGTAATTCTTATAATCCAGCTTCTCCAAATACCCCTCCAGCTGGCTCTTAATCTTTAATTGTGTGAAATCATTGAAAATCTCCAAATAAAAATCTTCTTCTCCCCCACAATTGGCAACTCCTTTTTCAATATCAAGTTCGGGGAATCTTTCGCGTAATCTTTCCATTTTGCTTACCTCCATACAAACAGTTTTCTCCGCATCAAGCTCACAAATCAGTTCTTGAGGCAAAAATTGTAACATAATCTTGTCCAACTTTTCCGGCATAATAGGCTTTGACAGGAAATCATCAAATCCTTCCTGCAAATACATTTCCCTATTTCCCATAAGTGCATTTGCCGTAAGCATTATGACCGGAACTCCATCTCCCAAATGCTCTTTACGCATTTCTTTAAAAGTTTCCATTCCATCCATCTCCGGCATCATGTGATCCAGAAAAATCAAATCATACGTATTATCTTTTAATAAATCCAAGCACTCTCTACCGCTTTGTGCTTCTGTCACCTGCACCTTCGTCTGTTTCAACAATCCCTGCACCACCTTACGGTTCATGCGGTTATCATCTACCAACAGAATTCTTGCCTTGGGTGCAGTATAATCCGGTATATATATGCTTCCCTCGTCAGATTGATGCAGTTTTTCGCCCAAATCACCCAGAGGTGTCTTATCCACAATTCTTTGTTCAATGTCAAAAGAAAATATACTGCCCTTTTCATACTCACTCTGAATATGCAATTCACTTCCCATTAGTTTCAAAAACTGCTGGGCAATATTCATGCCCAATCCCGTACCCTCTACATGTCGGTTACGGGACACATCAAAACGCTGGAATGCATCATATATCTTGCCGATATTTTCTTCTTTGATTCCGATACCCGTATCCTCTACGGAATAATGCATAATTGCAATATCCTCTTCTATGGTACAACGTAAATGCAAAACAACCCGGCCCTTTTCCGTATACTTAACCGCATTTGTCAACAAATTCAATAATATCTGCCGGATACGTCTGTCATCACCATTGTATCTTACCGGAATATCCTTTTCAATGCTAAACACCAACTCCAGATTTTTCTCTTTTGCCCTTACACTGATCATGTTGTAAAGATCATTTAGCAGACTGGCAATCTCATAATCAGCTTCCACTATTTCCATCATACCGGATTCCACTTTCGAAGAATCCAGAATTTCATTAATAATCCCCAACAGCGCTACGGATGAATCCTTTACATCCTCTGCATACTTTCGGATATTACTCTCCGTACTCTCCCTCAAGATAATCTCATTCATTCCTAATACTGCATTTACCGGCGTTCTGATTTCATGAGACATTTTCGCCAAAAACTGGGTTTTCGCTCTATTGGCTTCTTCCGCCTCTTCTTTTGCTTTCTCTAATTCTGCAGTCAGCTTTGCTTTTTCCAAGCTACCGCTAAGGACATTGTATAAACTACTGCACACTGTGGCAAAAGCAATATAAATCAAACATCTGGGCAATACGAAAAAGAGTCCCAAATTAACATACGGATTGGGATTTATTGCCGTTAAAGCATACTTCCCATCTACTAAATATGCACTTAATTTATTCGCCGTAAGCAACACCATATTGGCATCGCTCAATCCATACAAATATCCTCCGTAAACAATAATAATTGTACTGAGTACCGTCAGTCCGTAGACATACTTCATTACCTTCTTTGAGGAATATAGTGTAGCATATAAAAAAGGCAACAATGATATCAGCACCGCATGATATGTTAATGTTACTCCGATAATGGTAAAAACCGTAATTACGCTAAATAAGATAAAGAATTTGGTACGTTTATCGGATAAAGATATCCTTCTTGTAATTCCAACCACGACAAAATAGATAACCACAGACGGCACATAGCCTTGCAACATCAACTGCTTGTCTACAATAAAGACATCCAACAAATTCAGGACAAAGGTCAAAGAATATAATACCATCATGACAGTAAAACACTTCATAACATAGGTATTGGCCATATACTCCTGATCTTTTAGATATACCGATATTTCATCCTTGTTTTCTGCAATTTCCTTCATAAATTGTCCCCATCAATTCATCTTCGTCCTGTTTCAGAAACAGGGGGCATTACTACATTTCCATATACTACTATTTTAGGTGTTTTCCGCTATAATAGCAACATATTTTTAGGGATTGTTCATATCTTCCGTAACATAACAACGGACACGGATATGATTGCCCTCTTGCACCTCAATGCTAACGGCACCGTACCGTGACGTAGTGAACACCTCTGCTCCTGTATCAGCAAGGCGTCGGAGCGTTTCCTCATGAGGATGTCCGTACAAGTTCTTTCTGCCACAGGATATTACCGCCAACGAGGGAGCTACCTGTTCCAGAAAGTCCCCGGATGTGGAATTTCGCGAACCGTGATGCGCCACCTTCAGTACATCCACGCTTCCAACCTCCATACGATTCAACTCATTTACCAACGCCGCCTCTCCCTCTCCTTCTATATCCCCGGTCAACAAAATGGCAGTATCATACACTTTTACATAGAAACATGCGGAATAAGCATTATCCTCTCCCCGATAATTTACCGGCGGATGCAGGCAGATAATTTCCCAATCCGCCCCTTCCGACTGCATGCCTTCCGACACATACTGAATCTTTGTATCTGTCGCATATCTCAGAATTTCCGCAAACTCACTTTCCCTCTCTGCCACATCAGGCAAAAGAAGATTTTTAATACAAATATCCTTTTCCTGCAACAGTTCCAACACTCCGTTTACATGATCCGCATCGGGATGGGACAAAAACACTCCGTCCAAAGTATTGATTCCCTGATATTTCAAAAAAGGCAAAATGATACGTTCTCCCACATCAGACATACTTCCACTTCCTCCGTCAAACAAAAAGCAACTGCCGTCTTCCGTCTGCACACATATACAATCCCCCTGTCCGACATCCAAAAAAGTAATTTGCGCATCCCGTCTGACGTTAATTGTTAAAAGTAGCGTAGCGACGCCCAAAGCCCCCAATACTCCTTTTTTCCCTATTCGTCTCCACATGATAATTCCCGCAAGAAGAACACCGTAATAAATAAGAATTTTATAAAACGGCGGACACCCTGTCAGCAAAATATGCCCCGGTATTTTTTCAAAGAACCGGCAACATCCTTCAAACCAATCAAAAACCATCCCCTCTATGGGTGCTAGGACCACCGCTCCAGGCAGTATCAGTACCATTATCCCTATTGCCATAGCCAATCCCACGAAAGGAATTACCAAGAGATTTAAAAATACGGAATATACCGGTATCTGATAAAAAAAGAACAACTGCAGGGGTAAAGTAAACATAGTAACCGACAGACTTACCCAAAAACCCGAGCTTATCCCTTCCATTCCCTTCTTAAACCATTTGAGCCCTCTTGAATCATAGGGTCTTACCATCCACACACTCCTATTCTTCCCCAAAACCGGCCCCAGCAAACCAACTCCGCACACAGAAGAGAAGGATAGCAGAAATCCGCTGTGATAAACCAACATCGGGTTGTTAAAAAGAAGGATTACCAAGAGTACGCCCATTGCGGTAAGCATATCGTATGTTTTCCCCCATATTTCTCCCAACATATGTATTAGGTACATTCCCACTGCCCTGCATGCTGAGACACTAAAGCCTGTCAACATGCCATATAATACCAGAAATACTCCACCCGTCACTGCTGCTCCCCACAAGGGTATCCGAAGCTTTCTAAGCAGGCTATAAAGTCCCATTCCCAACAGACTGATATGCAGTCCGGAAATACTTAAAATATGCGCTATTCCGTTATTCTGATACAGTTCCCTGATTTCCGGATCCAATCCGCTTCCGTCCCCCAACAACATCTTCGCCAGGATGGAAGCTTCCCCGGCTTCAAAAATCCCATACAATCTTTCCACCAATCTCTGACGTAATCGGTACATCTCTTCCCATAACACCCATGTGCCTCCGTCCTTACTCAAAATACGGAGATTGGTCAGTTTCCCGCCTATTCCTTCCATGGTATAGTAATTCGCCTGATCAAACTGTCCCGGATTTGTCGCCCTTTGAAAATTTCTCCACTCTCCGCTTACTTCAATCCACTCTCCAAGACACGGCAAATAAACCCTGTCATCCTTCAGACACGGCAAATCACTCACAAATATTTCGCATTTGACTCTTTTCATGGATTGATAATCAGATATTTGACTCTTTTCTTGAAATATTTCCTGATGGGAATCTTTATTTTCCCTTGAAATAAGAATATCCTGTAAATAAATAATTAGAATTTCACGACCATCTCTTTGGCCGTACTCCTTGTCGTACACCTGTCCCCTGATACACACTTCTTCTCCGTCCGGGACAGTAGCTTCACTGCCCGGAAACGGTTTTTCAAAAAACTGCATATACAGGGCCATGAGTACGAAAAGGCAAACACATACAAACAACAGCGGTCTGCGCATTTATCTCCTTTCTCTCAAAACCACATCCGGGAATGCTCCCGGACCCTATTTATTAACCGGCACAATAATATCCAGATTCCGTTCAAAGTATGTGGATAAATCATATTGCTCGCGGTACATAACAGAAGTTTCTCCATTAAGCAAAATCTGCACCTTATACACATTAGACAAACCGGTAAGGGAATTTACGATGGAATAGATTGTCACCTCCGGCGTCACCTGATAAATTTGATTTAAAAATGTTTCATCAAGGTTTACATAACATATATTATCCTTTACAGTTACATTCGCAACCTTGGTATCCGGGTTAATGGTAGGATAAATTCCCTCTCCTTTAGGACCCTTAATCAATTCTTCTACAATCAGCTTTTCCAAGGAAATATTCGTATTATACTCCTTTGTTCTGCTGATTTCTATTAATCCATCCCCTGTCTCATTGGCAAAATAAAGCTTTAATTCCACTTCCTCATAGGTATTTATTTCATTGCCCTCATTCTCCACAAACTGGTCTGCACTCATCCACCCTACCATTTTTCCGATGGCATCATAAAGAGGCTCCCCGTTGATACGAAAGGCTACAAAGCTGACCTCCGGCAGCTGTGTCAAGGTACGTACAATAGAGGCTCTTACCAAAACCTCCTGAGTTACGGATAAATCCTTGTATTTTTCATCCATATGAATAATCAGCTTTCCGTCATTTAAATCATAAGCAGTGATACAAAAGCCATACGTGAGAGGTGCCTTATATTCCTTTTTCAACGATTCCGTACTTAACATTTGAAACAGTTCCTCCAACTGTTCTTCCACTTCGGTAGCCTGCAAATCATAGGGATGCTTTTCTATCTTAGTTTCCGAATTGCTGACATAGTAAACCGCAAACGATGCTTGCGCTTGCGTCTGTTCCCTGCATCCGGTCAAAACCAATATACACATTAAAAGGCTTAATAAACCCAAACCCTTTTTCATATTATCCTCCAACTCTATACAAATCCACTTTTCTTTTCAACGGGCAACTATTGTGAAATATGATTCAAAGGCATCCTTACCTTGAAACAGGTGCCCTCTCCCTCCGTACTGGTAAGCGTAATAAAACCTCTATGCGCCAGCACGGCATCCTTAGTAATTGCCAATCCCAAACCGGTACCGCCGATTTCTCTGGAATGGGACTTATCCACTCTGTAAAATCGCTCATAGATATAAGCCAGGGATTCTTCCGGAATACCCACACCGGAATCCCTCACCTCAAAGGTAAAATACTGATGATCCGCATCAAGCACTACCTTCACCCAACCAAGTGCTGTGTTGTACTTGATGGCATTCTCCACCAGATTGGGCATAACCAGAGACATTTTCACCTCATCCACCTCCGCAACAACAGGGCGGATGCTCTCA
>JAZSII010000080.1:0-2216 GCA_045533725.1 Acetatifactor sp.
CCCGCGGTTATTCCTGCGCTTTTCGCGCTGTCAGGAAAATCAGCTTTAAGTTCTGCCGCCGTCTCAATGCATAAAGTATTGGGGCAGACTTCCTTGCAAAGGCTATAAAGCTTTTGCGTGTTAGAGCTGTCCCTTCCGCCTATGACAATCATTACGTCGGACTTTTTGGCAATGTTAATTGCCTCATACTGACGATTTTCAGTGACACCACATATTGTATCAAAAAAAATCGCGTTTGTATATAGTTTTTTTAAATTTTTTTTAATTTGTGTAAATTGTATTAAATTTTGAGTGGTTTGCGCGCATAATATAGGCACTTTGCCTTGTATGTCAAGTGCGTCTAAATCCTTTTCGGCAGTGATAATGCAGCCATCGCCTTTGTTATGACTAATTATTCCAATAGATTCGGGGTGAGTATGTGAGCCGAAAAGAATGAAATAGGTATTTTCGTTGGTATTCTCTTCGGCGATCTTGTGAATCTTTTTTACAGAAGGGCAGGTCAGATCAACAATTTTAACGCGAGAATACTTTCTTGAAAGACTATTGAGATACTCTTCATCCTGTTTTGTAATTCCGTGTGTTCTTATAACAAAAGTGATGTTTTTTTCGGGATTGTTTTCAATAATACTTTCGCATTCTAAAATATCAACTGAAAGTACGCCCTTACTTTCAAGGTCGCTTATATAAGTGCCATTGTGAATAAGGTGGCCAAGAGTGAAAATCAGACTATTATCATCTTTTTCAGCAATTAATTTCTGAATAGTGAGGTCTGCACGCTTGACACCCGGGCAGAAGCCCGCATTTTTTGAAAGAATAATATCCAAGGATTATTTCCTCTTCCTTTTTCTTTTTTTGGATTTTTCGAGGGCGGGATCGTAGGCGGGAAGAGAAGAAAAATCTCCGCGCTTAATAACCTCTGCAAAAATTTTGTCTGTTGCATCGGCATATTCATCACGTCCACCGGATTTAAATCCAAGATCCTCGTAGCTCATAGGTCTGCCAAAGATGATTTCGGTACGCCTAAACAGTTTGTATTTTGCGCCCTTAATGTTGATTGTCACGGGAATAACGTCGCATTTTGAATGATAAGCAATAAGGGCAGCACCGTGTCTGACAGGGGTAGTGGCAGGATTACAGCCGGGGCAACGGTGTCCCTGAGGGAAAATGGTAACTACCTTTCCGGCCTGAAGTGTTGAAACGGCAACCTTGATTGCCCCTACGTCAGCACCGCCACGGTCGATTTTAACCGCGCCGAGCGCCTTTACAAGCCATCCGAGGACAGGAACCTCAAAAAGCTCCTTCTTGGCAATACAGGTGATTTGACGGGGGCACACGGCGCCAATAGAAATAACGTCAACTGCTGCAATGTGGTTGGGGCAAAGAAGCACTCCTCTGTCCTTGGGTACGTTTTCGGCGCCTATTACTTTGACGCGAAAGAGAAAATTGTAAATAGGGGCCACAATGGGCTTCAAAAAGCTGTATAGCGGGGTAGTATCCTTGGTTTTTTTCTTAACTATTTTCAGGATTTTTTCCACGGTTTCCGCCTGGGTAAGCTTCGAATTATCTAATAATATAGCATCCTTTGCTGCAACGCAGGGAGCAACATTTCTTGTTGAGTCGTTTTTGTCACGTTCAACCATTTCTTCGTAAACCTGCTTGAGAGTAACGTCCTTGCCTTTTTCAAGCAGTTCTTTATAGCGTCTGTATGCTCTTGTTTCGGGAGATGCTGTTAAGAAGATCTTAACCTCGGCATTGGGGAGAATAACGGTTCCAATGTCTCTGCCGTCCATAACGACACTGTTCGTTTTTGCAATATTCCTTTGGGTGTAAAGAAGATAGTCGCGAACCTCGGGAATAGCGCTTACGGCAGATGCAGCCATAGAGGATTCTGGGGTTCGGATGTCATCTCCTCTGTCAATGCCGTTAAGAAGAATGATCTGTCTGCCGTTTTCAAATTTCAGCTCGATAGTAATTTCATCAAGAGCAGGAATTACATCCACGGAGTTTTTTGGATCGATGCCTTTTTCGAGCATATAAAGACCAATATTACGATAAAGAGCACCTGTATCAACATAAATAATTCCAAGTGCTTGTGAAACAGCCTTTGCAACGCTGGATTTGCCTGCGCCGCCAGGGCCATCTATTGCTATTCTAACCATATTCAACTCCTATTTAATTTGATTTATGATTCTGCCGCGGATTTTCCAGCCAAATAT
>JAZSII010000040.1:0-8269 GCA_045533725.1 Acetatifactor sp.
ATCCGAAATGACGGCGACCACAAGCTTATGAGTGTACTGACCGAGCGGGACGTTACAGAATTCGACCAGCTGACAGATGAAGAAAAGGATAATTTGTTCAAGCTTTATCCCTATGTATTTGAAGGGGAGGGCTGGTTTGGAGCAAAGAGAGCGAAACAGGTGATTGCGGAGTATTTTCAAGCTCATTAAGCAGAAAGACAGACATGTGGAGGGAACGGTATGCAAGAGGAAGAGTACAAATATGTTTATAAACGTAACCGCAGTGTGGCTATCGTAGTTCGTGACGGGAAGATACTGATGGAAAGAGTGTTCTATTTTGGACGGGAGTTTTACACCGTTCCCGGTGGCGGCATTGAAGAGGGCGAGACACCTGAGCAGGCCGCACTTCGGGAACTGAAAGAGGAATGCGGACTGGATGGGAAGATTATCCGACCACTGGCAGTGCAATATAAGCTTGACGGCAGTGCGGAGTATTCTTTTGAAGTAGAGGTGTCCGCAGAACAGGAGGTTATCACCGGTTACGACCCGGAAGAGACCGGAGAGAATCCGCCTTTGAAAGAAGTGCTTTGGATGAGTCTGGATGAGATCAGCGAAAAAGACAGAGCCTTTTTATGGTTCTACGGATTGCTGACTGTGGAGGGTTATTTTGAAGAATTGAAGTCCTGGGGAGAGGAAATCAGCTATCCCGGAGGGGAAGATTTTCATGGCTGAATTTGAGGAGGATGATTATGAAAGATACAGAAAGTGTGAAGCAGGCAAGGGAAAGCTTTAACCGTATTATTGACAACAAAACCTACGCCAATATTATTCGGGATGACAAGCATTTGGCAGCAATCATGAATTTGCTGGAAGAGGATGAGTATGGCAATATTTTGGATATCGGAACGGGAACCGGTTATTTGGCATTCCCTTTGGCGGCAAAATATACCGCATCAACGGTATATGGTATTGACATTGCAGATGCTATCATTGCAAAGAATCAGGAGGCGGTCAAGGAAAAAGGAATCACAAATCTGCATTTTAAAGCATTTGATGGATTGACCTATCCCTTTGAGGAGGAAAACATTGATTTGATTGTAAGCCGCTATGCCTTTCATCATTTCCCTAATGTAGCAGATGCTATTGGGCAAATGAATAGGATTTTGGCAAAGGGAGGCAAGGTGCTGATTTCAGACCCTATGCGAGATACCTGCGATGTAAACGGAATCATTGACGAATATATGAGCGTCAAAAAGGACGGGCATATTCAGTTTTATTCTGCAAAAGAGCTGGATGAACTGTTTTTACAAAATGGTTTTCGGAAGGAAAAGCAGCTGATTACCAATATGAGATTTCCCTTCCCGCCCAAGCAGGAATACGTTGAGTTATTTGAGAAAACCGATGCCGGAGAGAAAGAGCTTTATGGAATCACAAACGAAAACGGTATTGTGTGGATTCAGCATATTGACGTGGGAAATACGGTTTATGTGAAGGTGTAGGGCATGGAAAGGAGACGGACATGAACATTTGGATAAGAGCAACAAAAGAGGCGGAAGCATTAGAGTTAAGTAATATACAAAAGGCGGCGTTTCAGCCCATATACGAGCAATATCATGATGAGGGGAATCCGTATCTTCGAGGTGTGGAAGATATTGCCAACAGACTGAATTCGGAGTATTTTCGTTATTTTACCATTTTCATGGATGAAGAAATAGTGGGTGGTGTTCTCTACAAGTGTAAAGGAAGGACTCCTTTTTGTGAAAATCTGGAGGATGGTCACTACTATTTGCAAAGGGTATATATTAAGCCCGAACTTCAATGTAAGGGTATTGCCCAAACGGCTATTCTTCTTTGCGAGACGGAGTTTGCAGATGCGAAGTGCTTTTGGGTGGACTTCCCGGAAGATTTAATAAAGAACAGACGCTGTTATGAAAAGGTGGGGTTTGTTGATACCGGAAAAAGAATGGAAGCACAACCCGGCCTGGTGTTGGCAAGTTCAAAAAAGCTTATATAGTTTGACGACTGATTTACGGAGGGATTCGTAGTGATTAAAGCTGTAATATTTGATATGTTTGAAACACTGGTAACGCTCTTTGCGGGTTCGGTTTATATGGGAAGAGAAATTGCCGCAGAGATAGGTCTGGCAGAACCTAAATTCAGAGAAATATGGGATACCACGGATGAAGCCAGAACGCTTGGAAAAAGAACACTGGAGAGCGTAATAGAAGAAGTTTTATCGGTGAACAACTGTTATTCAGAGGAGTTGTTTGAAAGAATCATTACCAAGAGAAAAAGAATGATAAAAGAAAGTTTTGAGCATATACATCCGGAAATCATACCTCTTTTCAAGTGGTTCAAAGAGCAGAATATCAAGATTGGTTTGATTACCAATTGTTATTTTGAAGAAAGAGATATTATTAAGGACAGCGTATTTTTTGAGTATTTCGATGTCATGTGCATGTCCTGTGAATTGGGTGTGAAGAAGCCCGAAACAGCAATCTTTAAAAAATGTTTGACAGAGTTAGGTCTTGCCCCGGCAGAATGTCTTTATGTTGGTGATGGGGGCAGTTTGGAGTTGGAAACGGCACAGGCTGTGGGCATGTATCCCCTGCAGGCTGCATGGTATTTAAAGGATGGAACGAGACAGCCGGTAAAGAGAAAAGCAGAATTTTCACAGGCGGAATCTCCGCTAGATGTGATTGCGGAAATTAAAAAGATTGGGGGATAATCTTATGAATAAAACAATTATTATGGTACAGCACACAGAGTCGGAGCATCATTTAAACGGTATGATTGGGGCCTGCTATGATTGGGAACTTACGGAAAACGGTAAGAAGCAGGCGAACAGGATTGGTAAGTGGTTGAGCAACATCCCGGACATTCAGGAGTATCACATGTATGTGTCCGATAGAAAACGTGCTATGCAGACCGCTGATGAAATCAATACGTATTTGCACCTTACACCGGTGGTAACAGGTGCTATCCGAGAGGTGAATGCAGGAGAAGGTAATGGCAAGCCGGTTGCTTGGTATAGGGAGCATGAGCTACCTCATCCTCCTGTTTATGACCCGGATTATCGTCCTTTTCCCGATGCAGAATCGGATAGGGATTTGTGGAATCGTATTTATCCCTTTTATGAGGAAATCAAGAACAATGATCAGGAAAAAATATTGATTGTTTCCCATGGTACGGCGCTTAGTTACCTGCAGACCATGCTCTTTGGAGACAGCCTGGAGGATATCCCTAAGAGACGGTTTATCGGCAGTTCAGGTTCGGTTTCTCAGTTCATGTTGGAAGAAAGCGGACGAGTGGTGGTAAGGTACATTAACAGGCAGTGTGCGGACTAGCGAATAGTAACAAGGCTTGGGAGGAGTGGTTTGTATTATGATTAAAAAAGTAGAAGAAAAAGATCTTGCGGAATGTGTGAAATTAATTAGAGAAAGTTTTGGAACGGTTGCGGATGATTTTGGATTTACTGTGGAAAATGCGCCTAGATTTACAGCCTTTGCAACCACGGAAGACCGATTAAGGTGGCAACTACTTGAAGAACACAGACCTATTTATGCATATTATGAAGATGGTTCTATTGTGGGATACTATTCTTTATTATTGCAGGACAATCAGGAGATTGAGTTAAATAATTTGTGTGTCAGCCCGGAGCATAGGCATAAAGGGATAGGAGAAGAACTCTTGAAGCATGCTTTTGAGATGGCGAAAGAATTAGGTTGTACTAAGGTCAATATCGGAATTGTGGAAGAAAATCAAGTGTTGAGAAAGTGGTATGAAAGCTTTGATTTTGTACATTTAGGTACACACAAATCGCCTTCTTTCCCGTTTACCAGTGGGTTTATGGAGAAGAGATTGTAGTGAATGGAGGAGGAAGAATGGGAAACTGGAATAGTACACAATATATGAAATTTCAAAAGGAACGTACGCAACCGGCAATGGATTTGGCGGCACGAATTGATTTTGATGTACCAAAACAAATCCTTGATATTGGGTGCGGACCGGGGAATAGTAGTGCTGTTGTAAAAAGCAGGTTTCCCAAGTCCGAGGTTCTTGGTGTGGATTATTCCGATGATATGTTAGAGCGTGCCGGGAAAGATTATCCAGATATATCGTTCCGGCAGTTGGATATTTCCAAGGATGATTGGGAATTAGAACAAAAATATGATATCGTTTTTTCCAGTGCATGTTTCCAATGGGTTCCGAATCATAAGATAATACTGACAAAATGTATGGACATTTTAAAACCGGGAGGAAAGCTGGCGGTTCATATTCCAATAAACTTTAAGGAGCAGATACATAAGATTATTTATGAGGTAGCGAGCAGAAACAGATGGAGTAAAATGTTTCCTAATCCCAGAGCGTTTTACGCATTGGAGATAGAAGAATACTATGATATCCTTGCAGAAATTTCAGCAGATTTTGATATTTGGACTACGACTTACTACCATAGGATGAGATCCCACAATGAAATTATCGAGTGGTATAAGGGTACTGGACTGACCCCTTATCTTTCTATACTTAATGACAAGGAAAAGAACGAGTTTATAGAGGAGATTTTATACGAAGTGAAGAGGAAATACCAGTGCCGAAAGAACGGTGAGGTTATTCTTCGCTTTCCGAGATTGTTTTTTATTGCAACTAAGGGATAAAACGGAATGCATCTGGTATGTTGGATTTTGATTTGTGCGCAAGGGAGAGAGTAAATGAGTTTAGTAGAAACTATCAGAAGTGAAGTTCTTGAAGAAATAGAAAAGTATAAAAATGAGTCGGAAGATCATTATGATTTTTGGAATGAACATATTAAGTATGTTGTATCAGAGGCATTGTCTTTGGCGGATGAATTTGGTGCGGATAAGGAAATTGTCGAGTTAGGAGCTTTGTTACATGATATTGCATTAATCAAGAAGGTTGGAGAAAGGAAGGATCATCACATTAATGGGGAGATACTTGCCAAAGCGATTTTGTCAGAACATGGTTATGATGGAGATAAAATGGCTAGAGTATTAGCTTGTGTACGTAATCATAGAAGTTCAAAAAATGCAAACAGTATCGAGGAAGCCTGTGTGTGTGATGCAGATATATTGGCGCATTTTGATAATATTCCAATGATTTTCAGTAATATATTAAGTCGTTCACTGGGTGATTTAGACGCTGTACGTAAAATACTTAAAGAGAGTTTTGAAAAAGATTACAATGACTTAAGTGAAAAGACTAAGATTGCATTTCATAATAGATATAACTTGATTTGTGAAATTGTTATTGGGAACCAGCGAGTTTGACAGGTTTTATTTGACGGAGGTACATAATGATAATCAGAAAAGCAAAAAGTACAGATGCAAACGACTTAAAGACACTCTACTTTGAGTATTTGACGCATTTTCCGCCGAAGGAAGAGCAGGACATGAATTTGTGGGAAAATCTGCTTGAGAAATTCGAGGAGGATGAAAATATGCATTTGCTGGTTGCAGAGGAAGATGGGAAAGTAGTGTCCTCCGTGCAGATGGCCATAGTCGAAAGTCTAACCCACAATGTGAGGCCTTTTGCTGTGGTTGAGAATGTAGTAACCCATGCAGATTATCGAAACCGGGGCTTTGCGTCGGCCTTGCTGGAGAAGGCATCAGAGATTGCAAGAGAGCATAGGTGCTATAAGGTGTTTTTGGAGACAGGTTCGAATAAGGAGAGTACCTTAAACTTTTATAGGAACAATGGATTTGCCATAGATGAAAAACACTCATGTTTAAAGAGGTTGTAGGTAAAGCATATTTCCAGAGATTTGGAGGAGAGATATTATGATTAAATATTCTACGATGGAAAATGTATCAAATGAAGCGTTGTTTGGAACACGCAAATTAGAGACTGAGAGATTGATATTAAGAAGATTTGTCATGGAAGATGCTGAGGATATGTATAGCAATTGGGCTTCGGATCCGGAGGTGACGAAATACCTTACCTGGCCTACGCATCCGAGTAGCGAAGTGACAAAAATGATATTAATGGATTGGATTTCAAGATATCAGGATAATCACTATTTCAATTGGGCCATTGAATACAAAGAAACCGGAAAGGTGATTGGAAATATTTCCGTAGTAAAGTTTAATGAGGCTATTTCATCGGCAGACATAGGCTATTGTATGAGCCGTTCGCTATGGGGGAAAGGAATAATGCCCGAAGCCTTAACGGCGGTAATTGATTATCTTCTTAAGGAAGTGGGATTAAACAGAGTCGCTGCATGTCACGCCGTTGAAAATCCTAAATCGGGACGGGTAATGGATAAGGCCGGCATGAAAATGGACGGAGTTTTGCGACAGGCAGGCAAAAATAATCAGGGAATATGTGATGAAGTTTGGTATTCCATAATTAAGTCGGATATAGCGAAATAGGAAGTTTGCGGAGGAGGACTTTATGCAATACAAAGCAGTCATTTTTGATTTGTTCGAAACCCTAATTACAGAATGGGGACATAAAAAATATACCAAAAATGAGATATGTGCAGACTTAGGGATTGAAAGAGCAGACTTTGATACTTTCTGGGATGAGAAGGCGCAAGACCAATATGAAGGGAAAATAAGCTACGAGGATTCCCTTAAATATGTCTGTGAAAAATGTGGGAAATCGGTTGATGAGGAAACAATTCTTAACATTCTGGATAAAAGGATAAAAACGAAATCGGTATGTTTTGAGTATGTGCAACCGGAGGTATTTCAGTTATTAAAGACTTTAAAGGATATAGGGATGCAAATAGCCATTATAAGCAATTGTTCCTCTGAAGAGGTAAAGGTTCTTAAGGATTCCGAAATATATAAATACTTCGATGAGGTAATATTGTCCTACGAAGTACATATGAAAAAGCCGGATTCCTGCATCTATGAGGAGGCGGCAAAAAGATTAGGTATTGATGTAAGCGAATGCATTTTTGTGGGTGATGGAGGCAGTAATGAACTTGAGGGGGCCGGGAATGTGGGCATGAAGGCAATTCAGGCTAAATGGTACACCAATAAACATCCTAAAAAGCGTGATAATATAGATGGTTTTCAGGTAGCAGAGGAACCGTTGGATATTATTCTGTATCTTGAATAAATAGAATCTGCGGAGGCTTTGTAAAAATGAGTTATAAATATATGCGAATTCAGGGAAGAGAAAATTCCTATGTGACGGGTTACCCCAAAGGGATATTCAGCCTTTGCTGGAATTTGATTAGAGACGGCGTGTTGGAAGAGCAGGAGAAGGAGTTATTTATTTCTATTGATGAATGGTTCAAGGAGAATCTTCCGGAGCCTGAGCCCTGTAAAAATCACGAGAAAGTAATAACCTTTTTTAAGTGTGAAAGTACGGAAGAAATGCGTTCAAAACTGAAACCGGCAATCGCGCTTTTGGATAAGTATGAGAAAGTATATGACGTGGTTTATACCAATTTTATCGGAACGATTGTTTATGAAGATGATTGGCAAGTGGCTGTAAAGGTGGAAGATGGCAAGATAGTGTAGGTAAATTAGGAGACAAATGTAATGGGCAATCCATGGGAAAAGATAGAATTAAGTGATTACGAAAACCATATGAGCTTGGAAAGCGTTTACCAGCTGCAGGTTTTAAACCAAATGATGGGGGAGCAGTTTGAAGCCTATGACATAGATACCATTATGATTCTGGGTATCGCAGGCGGAAACGGTCTGGAGCACATTGATAAAAGTAAAATCAAGAAGGTCTACGGTGTGGATGTGAATCAGGATTTCCTTACGGAATGTAAGAAACGTTATGAGGCATTAGGAGATGTATTGGAGACCATTCGTGCAGATTTAGCAGATGCTAATTTGCAACTGCCGCATTCCGGGCTGCTGGTGGCCAATCTGTTGGTGGAATACATTGGGTATGAGTGTTTTCAGAGGGTAGTGGGATTGGTGAAACCTTTATATGTATCATGCATTATCCAAATCAATACGGGTGAATCCTTTGTGTCAGATTCCCCATACATACATGCATTTGATTGCCTGGAAGAAGTTCATCATCAAATGGACGAGAAGAGTTTGACGGATTGCATGAGTCGGATTGGGTATGAGCTGAAGCATACCTCGGAGCAGTTATTACCCAATGGGAAGAAGTTTGTTAGGCTGGATTTTGACGGTGAAACAGAGAGATAAATTTGAATTTAGAGGTTTTTATGGTAATAAGGTTAGCAACGAAAAATGATATTGAGATAATCGTAAAACTCCGCCTGAAGATGCTTCAGGATTATGAGGAAAATCTGCCGCAGGAATTGTCTGGTGCTATTCAGAACTACCTCGAA
>JAZSII010000202.1:0-2123 GCA_045533725.1 Acetatifactor sp.
TGGATGTTGCATCAAGAACGGTAACGAAAGCCGGTAAAGAGATTTCCATAACCGGCAAGGAATATGATATTTTATATTATTTTATGAAACATCCTGAACAGGTAATTCATAAAGAAACACTTTTTAATGCGGTTTGGGGGAGCGATTGTTTTAGTGAAATCAATACCTTGAATGTGTATGTACGATGGCTTCGTGAGAAATTGGAGGAAGACCCTAAGAATCCCATGCTGATCCAGACAGTATGGAAGGTGGGGTACCGATTCGGAGGAGGGAGCGATAAATGAAACGCTTAAAGTATTTGTATGCGGGAACGTTTCTGCTTTTTGCTTTACTGCTTGTAATTGCTAATATACTGCAGAAGAATCGGGAGGAGCAGTCCAATCAGGGGCGTAATGTGGTAATGAACCGTATTGCCGGCCTGGTGGAAACAGAGATGAAAGCCTCAGGTGCGAATCCGGAGGAGATTGTGCAGTTGTGCTTTTATGATAAAAAAGATGAATGGCAGCAGGCGTATAATGAATGTATGTTGCCCTTGGACATTGTTTATCTGCCGGCAGATACGGAGCAAAGCAGTGTGAATAATGTAACGGATTTGACAAGTTCGCAAAGTGTCTGGGTCCTCTATGAAGAGGAACGGCTTGCGGGCTTTCTTGTCTTTTCTTTTGGGGATGAATCTTATGGGCAAAAAGCAGTGATTATGAATGCGTGTATCATTGCATCTTTTGTACTGACGATAGGGATAATTGCATATATCCATTTTAAAATTTTAAAACCTTTCCAAACACTTTCCCAGTATCCGGAGCGTTTGTCCAAAGGTTCTTTTACGGATAAGTTACCGGAAACGAAGAACCGGTATTTTGGTAAGTTCGTATGGAGTGTTAATATGCTGGGTGATAAAATGACCTATGATAAAAAGCATATCAATCGTCTGATTGAAGAACGTCAGACGCTTCTTGCAACCATAGCTCACGGAATCAAAACACCGGTGTCGAATATTAAACTGTACGCAAATGCAGTGGAGACGGGATTGTACCAGCCGGATGGCATGCCCAATGAAAAGGATGCGGAAATTGCAGTCAAGATTAATAAAAACGCAGATGATATCACCATTCTTGTACAGGAGATGATTCAAACCTCTATGGAAGGGTTGGTGGATTTTGAACCCAACCCGCAATCTTTTTATTCCAAGGAGATTGAGGAGTACATAGAAGAAGAGTATACCAATCGATTAAAAGTACTTAAAATTCCCTGCGAAGTGGAATGCGTCAATAATACTTTGGTGGATTCGGATAAAATAGGTATTCTGCGGATTTTATCGCAGTTTCTTGAAAATGCGATTAAGTATGGTGACGGCACCGGAATTTCTGTTGTGATTGAGAAGCAGGAAGAAGGACATTATTTTACGGTAAGAAATAAAGGAGGTATTGTGTCTGAGAGTGAACTTCCTTATCTTTTTAACAGCTTTTGGAGAGGCTCTAATGCAGAAATGAAAGAAGGAAGCGGTATCGGTTTGTATGAAGCCAAACAAATTGCGTTGCGTTTGTCGGGAGATGTGTTTGGGCGATATATGAAAGATGCGGAAGGGATGGAGTTTGTTTTATACATTCCGTAGAAGATATCCTTACAGGCTACAAGTAAGAATGAATACAAGAAGATTTCTGAAACGGTTTGAGAAGGCAGCATAAGGATTACCGGCATCCTGCGAGAGTGGGATGTATACATATTTTAGCGCGTTCAAAATAGTAGGATTGAAAGTGTTATTTCGCATATTGAGTATAATAATAGACTAATAGTAAGCTTCGGCAAATTTTTGCTGAGGTTTATTTTTTTGCGACAAGTTGTTGACCGTGTGAATGATTGGGAATCAGGGAATAGAAGGGTTCCGCAGTATCTTTTACGATTGATGGCATATAAGATTGAAATAGAGAAGTTGGCCGATAAGAAGAGAGAGAATGACAAGGGAGATAACGTAGCTGATAAATAATGTATTAGTAATTGTGTCCCAGCCTGTGGCACAATTTGTGGGAGGAATACTATGGCAGAAAATACGGAATTAATGACGGTAGACAATATATGTAATAGGGATTATGTCATAAGAGGCCAGCAAGTGATGCTGAATTATG